>NZ_JAEFCE010000019.1:0-80476 GCF_016406055.1 Vibrio sp. IB15 | reverse complement strand
ACTCGCTTACTCCAGTTGCGATTTATGAATAAGTCCGAAGAGCTATCCAAGGTCAATTGTGAGCGGGTATTTAAAGGCAAAGCCTGGAAGCTCATGTGGCTTAAGTTGGAGAAGAAAGAACTACCAAACGAGGCTCCGAATATATCATGGGCTTATAAAGGCATAGCTCGGTTGGGAGGATGGAAAGATAGTAAGCGGACAGGTCGAGCTTCGATAAAGGTGTTATGGCAAGGATGGTTTAGGTTACAAACCATCCTTGAGGGATATGAGTTGGCTAAGTCTCTTGATCAGCTCAACTTGTGATCAAGAGACAGGCAAATTAGTTGGCTTTTTCATTTCTGTAGTATGCATTGTCATTTAGAAAGTAAAACTTAATCCGACATTGGCTTGGAATTGGTTCATCCAGTCTGTATCAAAGCGAATAATGCAGTCTTGGCCATTGCTTGGAATGTTGCATACGCCGGTTGTGTCGTTATCTACGACGGTACCTAACCAACGAACTTGGGTATTGAGCGCTAAGCGGTCACTAAACTTATATTCTAAACCGCCAAAAATCGACGTCGAGAAACCGTATTTATCTTTTGCCCAGTCCACATCAACATAAGAGGCGCCCAGTCCTAAGCCTAGGTATCCTGACAGAACCGAAGATGCAGGGTAGTAAATACTACTTTGAAAGTGCAGGTATTGGATTGAAGAGCTTAGGTTAAGCGTTTCCAGCTCTGAGCTTTGATTCGAGTAAAAGAAGCCAATACGTCCTTTCTCAAGCGGCGTTTCAATGGCAAAGGTGTAATTTTCAGATCCTTTCATGTCATAGTTTTTACCATCTTGATCTTCAACACTCCCTCCGGCGGTATAACCAACCATTGGAGTAATAATGATCTCCGGTGAGGCATAAACACTCGAAACCGAAAAAAGTGCAACCAACGTCATCATATTTGCTTTGTTATTCATGAGTATATCCTTATCCATACACTTACTAATTGTGATGGTTACATCAATATCGTGCGACTAATTTCGACGATTCTTGAAGATACTTCACACACCTGATAGTACTTAAATAGTGACTCAACAAATTAATAATAAGCCAGAGGTGTCTATGGAACATAATCTGAAAAATGCCCTACAAATTACAGCGTTCATCTACGTAATCATTCTTTCATTTGGCTTTATTGCGATCGGTAGTTAATACCATTTATTGCGAGGCTGAGTTTTGATACTCAGGAAATAATGAATAGTGGGTTCGTAACCAATATTGATACCGCAATAGACTTAGATTATTACGCTAAGTTTATTGCTGGTAAAACAGCACTGGTCGCTCAAGGTGGCGGACAGAGAAGTATTTTTACCTCAGGCGTTCTCGACGCTTTTCTCCTCTCTAATTTTGACCCTTTCGATGAGTTTTTCGGTACCTCGGCAGGTGCGCTTAACTTATGTGCCTATTTGTGCCGTGATAAAGGTTTAGGGCGCTCTTTTGTCCTTGACCTGACCACCTCCCCAGAGTTCTTCAATCTGTTCTCTTACATACGGCACAGGAAGAATTTAGGGCTTGAGTGGGCCTTAGAGCAAATCATGGCTTATCCCTACAAGCTCGACCTTGATTTAGGGCGACAAACCTTAGGTGAGCGGCACTTCTATGCGGCGGTAACGGGTTCTAAAGATTTACGAGATCACTACTTCCCTCTGTTGGGAGACGATTGGTATAAGGTGATGATAGCAACTTGTGCCATTCCTCGTTTGTACAATGATGAGATCTTGATTGGTGATAGTGCTTATGTGGATGGCGGCGTGTCTGCCTCTATTCCCGTTCAAGAGGCGTGGCGTAGGCAGGCTCGTTCAATTGTTGTGATTCGTACAGAACCTGTAACGGATGAAGAGGGGAGACCGCTAGTTCAAGCTCCGCAGCAGCAACAGAAAATTCAAGCACCTAAACCGGTAACTGCCGAGGAGTTGGAGTGGTTCCGAGAATCGTTCGATAGTGTTCAAGGCCATTGGCAACAAAAAGTGGAGCAATGGAAGACGGACTGGACCTCTTTCTTCCAGCAGCAGATCCTACGCTCTAAAGAACAGAAGCGTGACCGTGGGCATTTAGATTTACTTAATGGCGGTCGATGGCTGTTTGGTGCTGATGATATTTACCGTTTAAGCCATTTAATTGGTGATAAGTTTGATTCTGGGTTGGCCGACATGTTGATGGTGCACTACCAAACTTACTCGTTGACTCAAGACTTTTTGAATTCTCCTCCGGATGATGTCTTTGTGGTGCAGATCGCGCCAAGTAAACCGTTAAAATCGAGCTCTTTAATGAGTGACAAAGAAGATTTGCTCCATGATTACGAATTGGGTTTAGAAGCCGGCTATCGATTCGTTGAAACTTATACCACAACAGAAAACGCTCGCAGTTCCCATATGCCGCAATTGGCAAGTATTGTTATTGATAAATAATACGGGCGGAATGCTATAGCTAGCTTTGTTGAGATAACATACTGAAATGAAGAAAGGGTTATTGAACTTAGTTCGATAACCCTTTTACTTTTATCTCATGTTGTCGCTGTTTTTTGCTTCATCTGCTTTTAGCTAGGTGACAGGTAGGATTCTCATACAGTTGGTTGAGCCAGCCACGTCCATGATATCGCCTTGAGTAATGATCACGAGATCACCAAACTTGAGATGACCTTTCTCTTTTAAGCAAGCAAGTGTCGATAGTGCAATGTCAAAGCAATCTTTGGCTTCTGTCTCAAAATAGATAGGGGTTACGCCTCGATACAAGGTACAACGGTTTAGCGTTCCTTCGTTACGAGACAAAGCGTAGATAGGCATGTCAGCACTTAAGCGAGACATCATCAAAGCAGTGCGCCCAGACTCAGTCAGCGTGACTACACCTTTAATGCCTTCCATGTGGTTGGCAGAGTAGATGGTTGCCATTGATACTGTTTCTTCTGCTGTCACGAAAGTGCGGTCAATTCGGTAGTTGGACTGATTGACGTTTGCCATCTTCTCGGCGCCCACACACACTTCAGCCATCGATTTTACCGTCTCTACTGGGTATTGCCCGGCAGCGGTTTCACCAGACAGCATTACCGCATCAGTACCATCAAGGACTGCGTTCGCTACATCCATTACTTCAGCACGGGTAGGCATTGGAGCGGAGATCATTGATTCCATCATCTGAGTTGCAGTGATGATAGTGCGATTAAGGGCTCTAGCGCGGCGTATAAGCTGTTTTTGTACACCGACCAACTCTGGGTCTCCAATTTCTACTCCGAGGTCACCACGAGCCACCATGACCACATCTGAAGCCATTATGATGTCATCCATGTTCTCAACGGTCGATACTGTCTCTGCTCGCTCTACTTTGGCGACCAGGTGAGCTTCTAAACCTGCTTCACGCGCAAGTTGGCGAGCGTAGTGCATGTCTTCGCCGTTACGAGGGAAAGAGACAGCGAGATAATCGACTTGGATTTGGGCGGCGGTGACGATGTCTCGTTTGTCTTTGTCGGTTAGCGCTTCTGCAGAAAGCCCACCGCCTTTTTTGTTGATGCCCTTGTTGTTGGATAGCGGACCGCCAATGATGACTTCGGTATGAACGCGGCAACCTTCGACCTTGGTGACTTTGAGTTGCACACGTCCATCATCAAGTAACAGAATGTCGCCGGCTGAGACATCATTCGGCAGCTCTTTGTAGTCGAGGCCAACGGCTTCTTGATTGCCTTCGCCTAAACCTAGGCTGCTGTCGAGGGTGAATTCATCACCAACAGCCAGTTGAATTTTTCCATCTCTGAATGTCGACACACGAATCTTGGGACCTTGAAGGTCGCCGAGGATAGCGATTTGTGTCCCCAGTTTTTTTGCGATTGCTCTGACTTTTTCTGCACGTTGTATATGGTCGTCGCTGCTGCCGTGGGAGAAGTTCATACGAACAATATTGGCACCTGCTTTGATGATCTCTTCAAGCACGTTACCTTTATCGGTAGAAGGGCCTAGCGTTGTGACGATTTTCGTTTTTCTTAATTCAGCTGTCATGAATACTCCTAGAGTGAGGCCAGTAATCTTTTTAAAAGACTGAATTAAGTATATGCATTAATTGATAATTTATTGGGAGCTAGGAGGATATTTCTTGATTTGCTTTTAATTATTGAATTCAGGGCTCAAACGCGATGTTTTATTCTGAAAATTAAGTCGTAAATTATCGATTTGGGTGTTAATTTTCCTCGAACTATTTGACTCGATACACAAAGATTCATGTATATACGTGATACTGGTCACGGCGATATACCAAGTGACTTCACAATTACTTCGCAAAGTAAAAAAATTATCTCGTTGATGATTTCTGGAGCGTAAAATGTACATGGCTCAACCGGGCCATATTGATCATATCAAACAGGTCAATGCTGGTCGTGTATATAAACTAATTGACCTTAAAGGTCCTATTTCTCGTATCGATCTGTCCAAACAAAGTGAGTTGGCTCCGGCGAGTATTACCAAAATAACCCGTGAACTCATGGAAGCTCACCTTATCCACGAGACGACGGTTCAAGAAGCCACGACTCGCGGACGTCCTGCTGTTGGCTTGCAAACCAACAATGAAGGTTGGCAATTCTTGTCGATGCGTCTTGGACGCGGGTATCTTACTATCGCGCTTCATGAACTGGGCGGCGATGTGCTTATCGATACGAAGATCGACATTCACGAACGCGACCAAGATGATGTACTTGCGCGTCTTCTTCATGAAATCGACGAATTCTTCCAAACTTATGCTGAGCAGCTCGACAGGGTAACCAGTATCGCGGTCACGCTTCCAGGCCTTGTGAATTCAGAGCAGGGTATTGTGTTGCAAATGCCGCATTACAATGTCGAAAACTTAGCTTTGGGTCCTGAGATCTACAAAGAAACGGGCTTGCCGGTTTTTATTGCCAATGATACTCGCGCGTGGGCGCTGGCTGAGAAGTTGTTTGGTAATTCTCAAGATAATGACAACTCTGTCTTAATCTCTATTCACCACGGTTTAGGTGCCGGGATTATTCTTGATGGCCGCGTTTTACAAGGTCGTCATGGCAACATCGGTGAGTTGGGGCATATCCAGATCGATAAGGAAGGCAAGCTGTGTCATTGTGGTAACCGAGGCTGCTTAGAGACGGTTGCGAGTTCACAAGCGATTCGTGAGCAAGTGAAAGAGCGTCTAGCCAATGGTGAGGAATCCACGCTGACTGCTTTTGAAGATGTCACGATTGAACAAATCTGTGCTGCTGCGGCTGATGGTGATCCGCTGGCGGTCGAAGTGATTGAGCAGTTAGGCCGTTATCTAGGTTCTGCGATTGCCATTGTGATTAACTTGTTCAACCCAGAGAAAATCTTAGTCGGTGGTGTCATCAACCAAGCTAAGAGCGTTCTGTACCCTGCGATTCAAAAATGTATCGAAGAGCAGAGCTTATCGGTTTACCACCAAGATTTAGAGCTGGTGGAATCTCGATTCTACAAACAAGCAACGATGCCTGGTGCTGCGCTTATCAAGCAGGCTCTCTACGACGGTCAGTTGCTAATGAAAGTTATTGAAGGCTAACTCTTTTTCTCTTCTTTTAGCCTTCCCCGATCCTTTCCATGTACTTAAGCTTCGTATAACAACATTTGTTGTACTTAGTTTAAGCATTCTGTGCATTAGCGCTTTGCTTTAACCCATTGAAGTAGGCTATTGTAGCCACAGTTATTATTTGTCACTAAGGTGTTGTATGTCTGGCGTTTTAAATTCGGTTGATCAGAGAACGAAACTGGTTGGTGAAAACCGTCTGGAACTCTTGTTATTCAGCTTAAATAGTCGCCAATTATTTGCGATTAACGTATTTAAAGTTAAAGAAGTGCTAAAAGTGCCGGTACTTACTCGCTTACCGGGCTCCCACCACCATATTACAGGGGTGGCTTCTTTACGTGGTGAATCAGTACCTGTGATTGATCTGCGAAGTGCCATTGGCTTTCCGCCGTCACGTGCAGAGTCTCAAGAAAGTAACTTGATCATTACGGAGTACAACCGAACTGTACAAGGTTTCTTGGTTGGACAGGTGCGTAATATCGTCAATACAACATGGACTGAAATCCAGCCGCCACCAAAGACAACAGGTCGTGCAAACTACCTAACCGCTATCACGCATATTCAAGAAGAAGAACAGCACAAAATCGTTGAGATCATCGATGTTGAGAAGGTGCTAGCAGAGATCATCGATTACGATGTGTCGATCTCTGAAGGTGTGTTAGATGAGCAGTTAGCTCAAGAGATGATAGGGCGTAATGTACTTATCGTTGATGATTCTTCAACCGCGCGTAACCAAATCAAGGGCACCTTGTCGCAATTAGGTTTGAACATTATTGAATGTTGTGACGGCTTAGAAGCTCTGAATTTACTTAAGGGCTGGTGTGATGAAGGCAAAGACATCAATCAAGAAATACTATTGATGATCACTGATGCTGAAATGCCTGAGATGGATGGCTACAAACTGACTCATGAAGTGCGCTCTGACCCAAGAATGTACGACCTGTTTATTACGCTAAATACCTCATTAAGCGGAAGCTTTAATGAAGCAATGGTTGAAAAAGTAGGGTGTAACCGCTTCATTTCTAAGTTCCAACCAGACTTGTTGGTTGAGGTAACTCAGGAGCGTATGCGTCAGATTTTGTAATTTATACCGACATGCAGTCTGTTTTGGGTGATCTTATGGAAAACGTTTGCTATTATTGATGCAGCATATTTCTCATAACAAAATATGCTCAACTACTCACGTAACTTTTCACGCACAATTTAAGGTAGTTCCTTTTAATGATATGGTTAACGTCTAAAGTTGTCATGACTTTAAGCTTATTACTATATAGGGAATTTAAGAAAAGACGTACGGAAGCTGACGTTGAGGTATAACTCAACAATTTGAAATAAAGGGAAGCTGGCGCTTCCCTTTTTCGTTTTATTTGTCGATATAAAACAGTAATTTGAGTTGTTAGTGAAAGTCTCGCGATTTGGTTTTTAAGCCAACAATCTCATCGGTAATATCGATAAGCTTACCTGCAATCACATGTACCACTTCACCTTCTTTTTCTAGGATGCCTTGCACCTTTAACGCCTTGGCTGTGAGATACGCTTGCTGTTGAGCGCGCGCCGTTGCTCCCCATACCACCACATTAATATTGCCCGTATTATCTTCCAGTGTGACAAAGGTGACGCCTGCTGCAGTTCCGGGGGATTGCTTACCCGTTACAAGCCCAACAACGGTGACCATGGATTTGTGTCGTTGTTGTTTTAAGTCTTTCATATGAGTGAATCGACCGAGTCGGTTAGCTTCTTCCAGTAACGTGATGGGGTGCTTATTCAAAGAGATCCCAACACTGGTGAAATCCGCAAGTAAATCCTGCATCTCGCTGGGTTGTCGCAATCCTTGTTCGTCATTATCTTTTTCAAAGCTGTCATCGATTTGACTAAACAAGGGTAGATCAGAGGCCGAGTCCATAATCGCCCAGCGAGTTTGAAAGCGGTCACCTGAAACGTTGTGAAGCGCATTTGCTGAGGCAAGTAGCTCAATGTCTTTCTTGTTGATTGATAACTGTTTTACCTGGTTAGGGTGGTGATAACCCGAGCTCGGCCGGTTAGCTAACACACTCTGGATACCATGTTCACTCAAGCCTTTGATTTGTCTCATCCCTAAACGTATGGCTAAACCGTTTTGCTGAGAGACAACGGTGTGGTTGTCTTGAGAGGTATTCACGCATACTGGGAGTATCGCTACATTGTGTCGCTGAGCATCTTGTACCAATTGCGATGGGCTGTAGAACCCCATAGGTTGGCTATTCAGTAAGGAGGCGTAGAAGCACTCAGGGTAATAGCATTTTAACCAAGCTGAACAATACGCGAGTACTGCAAACGAAGCGGAATGACTTTCCGGGAAGCCGTACTCACCAAAGCCACATATCTGTTTAAAGATTTGCTCGGCAAATTCAGTGTCATAGCCTCGCTTTTGCATGCCTTCAATGATTTTGGTTTTAAATTTAAATACGTTGCCGTTTTTCTTCCAAGCGGCCATCGCACGTCTGAGCTGATCCGCCTCACCACCTGTAAACCCTGCGGCGACCATGGCGAGTTTTATCACTTGCTCTTGGAATATAGGCACACCCATAGTGCGCGATAGAACGGATTCAACCTCTTTCGAGGGATAGCTGATTGGCTCAATACCATCACGACGCTTGAGATAAGGGTGCACCATGTCACCTTGAATAGGACCTGGGCGTACGATAGCGATTTGAATCACCAAGTCGTAGTACGTCCTTGGCTTGAGCCTTGGAAGCATGCTCATTTGGGCTCGTGACTCAATCTGGAATATGCCAACGGTGTCTGCTCGTTGAATCATGCCATAAACTTGAGGATCATCTTTAAGGCGAGTGATCTCTGCGATCGTTAACGAGCGACCATGAATACGCTTGATCAGGTCGAAGCATTTTCGAATGGCAGACAGCATACCAAGTGCAAGTACATCAACTTTAAGCAGCCCCAGAGTTTCAAGGTCATCCTTATCCCATTGAATAATTGTGCGATCGTGCATTGCGGCGTTCTCGACTGGAACCAATTCATACAAAGGTCCAGAAGAGATCACAAAGCCGCCCACATGCTGAGACAGGTGACGTGGAAAGCCGATGATTTCATTAACTAAATGGATAAACTGCTGACCTTTTAAAGATTCAGGTTGTAGCCCTAATAGCGTGAGCTGAGCCTGCCAACCTAGGCTTTTATCTCTGCGGTTGGTGTTCTTAATGAAGTAATCAAGCTGGGTCTCCTGTAGTCCCAGTGCTTTACCTACATCCCTTACTGCACTTTTGAAGCGATAAGAAATGACCGTAGCAGCAAGCGCAGCACGTTCTCTACCGTATTTTTGATAGATGTATTGGATGATTTCTTCGCGGCGTTCATGCTCAAAGTCAACATCAATATCGGGCGGCTCATCACGCTCTTTACTGATGAAGCGTTCGAACAGTACTGAGATCTGCCTTGGGTCGACAGAGGTGATCTCTAGGCAGTAACAAACCACGGAATTGGCCGCTGAACCTCGACCTTGATAAAGAATGCCTTGGCTTTTGGCAAACATGACGATGTCATGGATCGTCAGGAAGAAGAAAGGGTAGTCGAGCTCGTCAATAAGCCCTAACTCTTTATCGATGATCTGTTGAATGTCACTAGGGACACCTTGTGGGAAGCGAGCCTGTTTGCCTTTCTCGACCAACATGCGCAGATAACTCATGGGAGTTTCACCTTGAGGGATCAGCTCACTTGGGTATTCGTATCGCAAGCTATCCAAATCAAAGTCACACAGCTCAGCGATGCGATTGCTCTCTTCTAGCCACTCTGTTTTAAAGATATGAGAGAGCTTATTGATGCTTCGCAAACAGCGCTCGGCATTCGCCAATAGATGGGTGCCCACTTCGGTAATGGGCTTTTGGTATTTAATTGCAGTGAGTGAGTGCTGCAAGGGCAGACGATTAGCATTGTGCATCAACACGCCGCCACAAGCTGTCATTGGTAGGTGATGATGATGTGACAGCTCCACACAGTAATCGATGTACTGCTGATCGGTCTGTTTTAGGTGTCGTTGCAAGCCAATCCACAATCGACCTGAGTGATGTTGTGAAAGCCACTGTCCCCAATGGGCGTCTTCAGTTTTCTGTTGAGGAAGCCATAGAATGAAGCAGTGCTTAGCCGACATGATATCCCACTCAGAGAGCTGATAATGTCCTTTGCTGCTACGACGTCTAGCGTTAGTAATAATACGGCACAGTTCGGCATAGGCCTTTCTATTTGGGCACAGCAAAACCATTTGGCACTCTTCATTTAGCCAAAACATGCTTCCTACAATCTGCTTGATCGTCAGTTTGTGTTGCTTGATTGCAGAATGAACCTTAACGATACCCGCGACCGAGCACTCGTCGGTGACCGCAAGTGCTTTGTAGCGTAAAAAGTCGGCTTGTAAAACCAGCTCTTCCGCGTGCGAAGCCCCCTCAAGAAAAGAGTAATTACTTTGACAGAAAAGCTCTGAGTATTGTTGAGACATAATGTAATCTCACTTAATCATTGCGAGTAAACATGATTGAAAGGGGCGTTTAAATTGAGTCAATGGTGCGGATTGGCGATTCAACTCTTTATTGGTTAGCTGAATAAGTGTTAGTTAGCTGAATAAGCCGTGTAAGAACCACTGTTTATCTGGTGTTCTAAATACCCATAACCATCGACCGTTTTCACTGTGAGCAATAAAGTAGTCACGAATGATTTTCTCGCCATCCCACCATCCAGAAACAATCCGTTCAGGGCCCTGAGATAAGGTGACGTTCTCGGTTAAGGCTTCTGGCTCCGGCAGCAAAATACTGGGCCTGAGTCGCTGCTGACCCATGTTGAGAGTGGGTGTTGTTTGTTCCACAACCTCAACGGTGGCTTGTTTCTTTGCTACGGTTTTACTCAGGGTTGGAAGCGAGTAGCGGTTGGCTTTTTCTGGCCTAGGATCCTGCTGTATTTTGGGTGTTTGAATGCATGCCTGTCCGAGCTTTGCCTGTAACAGTGACAGTAGATCTAACGCAGCAAGTGTCCCGGTATTGCCATCAAAAAGATCATGGTAGGCCATTTGAGGCTCACCATGACGAGCTAACGAGAGAGTGAGCCCTTGAACAGGGGCTGTGAGCTTGAGTGACTCTAAGGTGAGATGGGTAAGGTTAGCCCACTTTTCAGCAAGGTAGTCGCCCTGTGCCGAATAGAAAGAGACATGGTGGTCGTCTTTATCCCTGAGATGCAGAGTCAGTGTTAGCTCAAACGCGACTCTGTCACGTAGCCTCAAAAAGCACTCCAGTTGATCCAATAATTTCAGCAGCGGCTTTTCGATAAATAGAATGTTCTCTATATCAAACAACAGCTCCAGATATTGCTGGAAGCTTTCTGGTGGATGATAGAAATCAATAGGGTGCTTGAATTGCCCATTGAGGCGACCAACATAATTGACCAAGTCGATATCAAAGCGACGTGCGACTTCTTGCAAAGGCAGCTTCAATAGCTCTTCAACGATATTAATACCGACACGATTTAAGCGCTCAACTTGCTTAGGTGGTAGCTCGCTAGAGCTCAATGCTTGTTGGTTAACCCAAGCCTTCATCTGTTGAACATTGTCTGTTACTTGATTGATCGCTTGTTTGCCCAGAAGGATCGCAGAAAGCGGTGAGTAGCCTGTGGCAAAACTGAACTTAATGTTGAGAGCTTCAATATGGCTTTTGAGTTCATGCCAGTAGTTATCCAGTCCATCGTAAAGCGATAGCATGTTAGAAGCTTTAATCAACAAGCCATTGGGTGGTAACAGAGTCATGTCGGAAGTCACCAGGTACGCCCATTGAGCTATCTCTTTCAGTTTGTTTTTCTCAAGCTCAATGCTGTATGGGTGAACGTGTAAGTGATGGCAAAGTGCCGCCGCTGACCCTAGCCCCATACCCAGTGTGATGCCTGATTCCCGCGCGACTTGATTAGCTTGCAGTACACGATGATCTTTTTCATCCACGATGATAATAGGTTGCTCGTGTGATTCTTCCTTTGAGCTCGACTCACTTGAGTTAAACAAGGTATCCAATTGCAGAGATGGAAAGTGCAGATACAGCCACAGCATACGCTAGCCTTGTTTCGCAATAGGAAAAGCCAGCACAGTATTATCAGACAAGGCACGGTGTGAACTGTCGATACTGATGACTTTCTCTGTCAGCAACGGCCAATGGTGAGTCATGTCGAGAATAAAGCTGCCATATGACCAACTGCCTTTTCTTTTTGTTACTTCAACCTTTAACCCCTGAGCATGAGAAGAGAGCTTCATGCTTAAAGAAACGGGTAGGGATAATTGGTTATGGCTGGTGGATTTAAAGTGAAACTGCAGGCATTTACCGGTTTCACTTGCAGCTTGTAAGCGTTTGGTTTGGTGTATTTCGAGATCGGCTCCCCATAACAATACAGAATGACAAGCACCACTCTTGAGGCATTGCTCAGCAGCCCACAATGCATCGAGATCGCGTTGAGGCTCGATCACCAAGATGTTATCAAGTTCGACTCCTTGGCTACTAAAAAACTCGGCACAGATCTTCCCTGGTGGGTTAATGAATATGGCCAGTTTCTGTGAGTTTTGCTGGGCTAAATAGGGGGTAAGCAGGCGAAGTTCGCCGATCCCTTGTTGTGATTCAACTTCAATAACGCCGTGCGTCGGAAAGCCACCATCAAGCTGTTTATCCAATTGCGGATAGCCTGTTGAAGTGGTACTTCCTAGCGTTGTTGATTGTAGCCCTTTCCAGATTAGCTGGCGGTCTTGTAAGTTTTTTATGAGTTCATGCATAATTAAATACCTGTATATTTATACAGTATATTTAATCGTGAAAAAGATGCAAAGCAAAATGACGAAAATTAGGGGAATAATACCAATCACAGTAAGTAAGTGATCATAAATAGCGCAGGAAAAATGCTTGAGAACAAGGCAGAAATTTTCGATAAGTAGTTATTCTACAATCAAAATTCCTAACGCCGTTATCGAGTGTTTTAACAAGCTAGGATGACCAGTTATTTACTACGATTGGTATCAGTGTTAGGTACTTGATTTAGATACAAAAAAAGCCGCTATTAAAGCGACTTTTTACGATTGGTTATAATATCAACTACTTAGGTTGAGCGTCGATACATTGACCATTAATATCTGTCACACTTGGGTTCATTAAGTGTAAGTACAGTGGGATGATATCCAGTGGCGTTTTTAGCTTGTTTGCATCTTCACCTGGGTATGCTTTTGCGCGCATTCGAGTTTGAGTGCCGCCCGGGTTGATCGCATTAACACGGATGTTGGTGTCTTCAAGCTCATCCGCTAGGATTTGCATCATACCTTCGGTAGCAAACTTAGAGATCGCGTAAGTGCCCCAGAATGCACGGCCAGAGTGGCCAACGGTAGAAGAGGTAAATACGATACGACCTGCTTCCGCTTTCTTAAGAGCAGGCAGAAGTGCTTGAGTCATCAAGAACTCAGACTTCACATTGATCTGCATAACATCATCAAAAGTCTCTTCATCAATCTGCTCAAAAGGGCTCAGAGTACCGAGAACGCCAGCGTTATGAAGTAGACCGTCTAAACGACCGAACTGTGACTCAATGGTTTCAGCCATATCAATGTAGTTCTGCTTTGTCGCGCCTTTTAGATCCAGTGGGATGATCGCAGGCTGTGGGTAACCAGCACTTTCGATTTCATCGTAAATAAATTCAAGGTTTTTAACATTGCGGCCTAGCAGAATAACCGTCGCACCATGTTGAGCGAAGCTTAGTGCCGCTTGGCGTCCAATACCGGCACCAGCACCAGTAACCAAAATTACTTTATCTTTGAGGGCATCTGTAGAGATTGGGTAATCCACTGTGCTTATCCTTCTTTCTTTTATTATGTTCGCCATTCCATTGATGTTTAATCACACAGATAACCGCAGGAATGATGAGAAATTCTTGGTAATCGTGACAAGATGGTTACAATACACTAATTCATACATTAGGGGATATGACATTGGAATTTTTGTTGGACTACGGCTTGTTTTTAGCCAAGATTGCGACCGTTGTAATCGCCATAATCGCAATTTTAGTCATTGCTAAATCTGTGGGTGGAAAATCAAGCGCGATTAAAGGTGAGCTGGAAATCACGAACCTATCTGAACACCATAAACAGACAATCGAACAATTAGAGCACCATCTACACGATGATGCTTTCATCAAAGCCCGTGATAAAGCAGAAAAGAAAGCGGAAAAAGAGAAAGTAAAATCACGCGGTAAAGAAGTGAAAAAAGCAGTGAAAGAGGGGGAGCTTGATAGCAAGCGTGAACCACATCTATTCGTTCTTGATTTTAACGGCAGCATTGATGCGAAAGAAGTGGCTTCATTACGCGAAGAGGTAACGGCGGTTTTGGCTGTGGCTCGTGAAGGCGATGAAGTATTACTTAAGCTTGAATCTGGCGGTGGCATGGTTCACGGCTACGGTTTGGCGTCTTCTCAACTTGATCGTATCAAAGCAGCAGGTCTGCCTCTGACTATCTCGGTAGACAAAGTGGCGGCAAGCGGCGGCTACATGATGGCATGTATTGCAGACAAAATTGTGTCAGCGCCTTTCGCTATCGTTGGCTCTATTGGTGTGATTGCTCAACTGCCAAACTTTAACAAACTGCTTAAGAAACATGATATTGAGTTCGAACAGCTAACAGCAGGTGAGTACAAACGCACACTGACTATGTTTGGTGAGAACAGCGATAAAGCACGTGAGAAGTTTAAAGAAGAGCTAGAAGAGACACATGGTCTATTCAAAGACTTCATTCGTGAGCACCGCCCAGCACTTGATCTTGATAAAGTGGCGACGGGTGAACACTGGTTTGGTACGCAAGCTCACGAACTTGGGCTGGTGGATGAGATCCGCACTTCTGATGACCTAGTCGTTGAAGCATGCAAAGACAAGACAGTGCTAGCGATTCACTATGTACAGAAGAAAAAGCTATCAGATAAGCTCGCAGGCGTAGCAGGTAAATCTGCAGACAGCGTGCTGATGAAGCTGATTGAACGCGGTCAAAAGCCGATCGTTTAATAGTGTTCGTTTAATACCAATCGTAGTAAGTAACTGTTCATCCTAGCTTGTTAAAAACCTCGATAACTTCGTTAGAATTTTTGATTGTAGAATAACTACTTATCTAAAAATTCTGCCTTGTTCTCAAGCTTTTTTCCTACGCTATTTTTGATCACTTACTTACTGTGATTGGTATAAGACGTTAGAGCTCAAGAAGTAAGAGCCAAAAGAAGCTTAAAAGGAAAGCGCATAAGTCTTGGACTTATGCGCTTTTTTGTTGCTCCACTTCCGAGCGGGTGACCACTATGTTGTAGGGGGAGCGGAGTCTTATACTCATCACCGATTAACAGCGATGGGTATTAGATTTTTGCTCCGTAATCATTACGTTTCGGGCAAGTAGTCAGAATCTCTCTATGACCTGTGTCTTTGACCTCTTCTAAAATCACATCGAAGCCCCATAAGCGATATAAGTGCTTCATCACTTCGTCGTAGCCTTTATCAAGAGGGATGCGGTCATGAGGGACATATTGGAGTGTCATTGAACGATCGCCGCGGACATCTACATTGAATACCTGAATATTAGGTTCAAGGTTGCTGAGATTGTATTGCGCGGCTAGCTTTTCACGGATCAGGCGGTAGCCTGGGTCATCATGAATAGCACTCACTTCAATGGTGTTTTTTCGGTCGTCATCGAGCACTGCGAATAGCTTAAAGTCTCGAATGATTTTCGGAGAAAGATATTGGCTGATGAAGCTTTCATCTTTGAAATTGTGCATTGCAAAGTGCACCGCTTCTAGCCAATCTGACCCTGCCAGTTCCGGGAACCAATCTCTGTCTTCATCGGTCGGTTCTTCACAGATACGGCGGATGTCTTTAAACATCGCAAAGCCAAGCGCGTATGGGTTTATGCCACTGAAATACGGGCTGTTGTAGGCGGGTTGCGCGACTACGCTAGTGTGGCTGTGTAGGAACTCTAAGATGAACTTATCGCTCACTAAACCTTCATCGTACAGATGGTTGAGGATGGTGTAGTGCCAGAAGGTTGCCCAGCCCTCATTCATTACCTGAGTCTGTTTCTGAGGGTAGAAGTATTGGCTGACCTTGCGAACTATACGCACACATTCACGCTGCCAAGGTTCCAGTAGAGGCGCATTCTTTTCAATGAAGTAAAGAATGTTCTCTTGTGGCTCGCTTGGGAAGCGTACTTTCTGCTCTTCCTCTTTGTCGCGGTTTTGTGGCACAGTGCGCCACAGTTCGTTGACTTGAGATTGCAGGTAAGCTTCACGTTCTTCTTGGCGAGCGGTTTCTTCTGCGATGGAGATCTTCTCTGGGCGCTTATATCTGTCAACGCCGTAATTCATTAGGGCATGGCAAGAATCGAGTAGTTGTTCGACTTCTGAAACGCCGTATTTCTCCTCACAACCATTGATGTACTTCTTAGCAAACAACAAGTAGTCGATGATTGAACTTGCATCTGTCCATGTTTGGAACAGGTAATTCCCCTTAAAGAAAGAGTTATGGCCGTAACAAGCGTGTGCCATTACTAGCGCTTGCATCGTCACAGTATTTTCTTCCATTAAGTAGGCGATACAAGGATCTGAGTTGATCACGATTTCATACGCGAGCCCCATTTGACCATGCTTGTAGTTTTGTTCTGTTTGAATAAACTTCTTGCCAAATGACCAGTGGTTGTAATTAATTGGCATACCGATACTCGAGTACGCGTCCATCATCTGTTCAGAAGTGATCACTTCGATTTGGTTAGGGTAAGTGTCTAGTCGGTAATGCTGCGCCACACGCTTAATTTCCACGTGGTATCGCTCTAAGAGGTTGAATGTCCAATCTGGACCATCAGGCAGCATCTTGTCGTTGTTCTTTGGTGCAGCTCTGTCTTTCTCTGCAACGTTTGATTTCGCTATCATGGCAAGCCCCCTTACGCTGTCTCTTTCTGGAACAGTTCTCTAAACACAGGGAAGATATCATCCACTGTTTTGATGTTTTTCATGGCGAAGTTGTCGAAGCTCGCTTCTAACTTCTCATACTCATGCCAGAGCGTTTGGTGTGAGCGACGCGTGATTTCGATGTACGAGTAGTATTGGCAAGTCGGCAGAAGCGTGTTGACCAGTAACTCTTTACAACGAGGAGAGTCATCTGCCCAGTTATCACCATCAGACGCCTGCGCAGCATAGATATTCCACTCATTAGCCGGGTAACGGTCAGCGACAATTTCTTTCATCAGTTTTAAGGCGCTCGATACAATGGTGCCACCGGTCTCTTGTGAGTAGAAAAACTCATGCTCGTCGACTTCTTTGGCTTGAGTATGGTGACGAATAAACACCACATCGACATTTTCGTAGGTGCGATTAAGGAATAGGTACAGCAGCACATAGAAACGTTTTGCGATGTCTTTGGTGGCTTGGTCCATCGAGCCAGACACATCCATCAAGCAGAACATCACCGCTTGGCTAGATGGAATAGGGCGTTTCTCGTAGTTTTTGTAACGTAAATCG
Source organism: Vibrio sp. IB15 (assembly GCF_016406055.1). Classification (NCBI taxonomy): domain Bacteria; kingdom Pseudomonadati; phylum Pseudomonadota; class Gammaproteobacteria; order Vibrionales; family Vibrionaceae; genus Vibrio; species Vibrio sp. IB15. The sequence continues at coordinate 63,357 of NZ_JAEFCE010000019.1, read as the reverse complement.
AAGGTATCGATGAACGGCACGCTATCGATTTTTTTACGTAGCTCGGCAATCTCTTCCTTGATTCGAGCTTCTTCGAACGGTTGAGCGGGCTCGGTCATTTGAACTTGATCGAGCTGGTCCATTAGCGTTTTTAAATCGCGTTTTCGACCTGCTGTCATTGCGGTTCGACGAGCCAGTGACTGCTGCAGCGAACGAACAATCGCGATGTTGGATGGAATCCCGGCGCTTTGGTAACCAGAGCGGTGGGTTTTCCATTCAGTGATCTTGTTTACCTGATTTTTTTCTAGGTTAGGCAGAGCGAGATCTTCAAACAGAATATCAAGGTATTCGTCTTTCGATATTTGGAAAGTAAACTCATCTTGACCTTCGCCATCAGGACTAGCATCCCCTTGGCCTGACCCTCCCCCCTGACCGCCACCTTTCGGGCGCTCGATTTTGTCGCCGGTGATGAATTGATCATTACCAGGGTGCACGCGTTCTCTTACGCCACCTTGGCCTTGGTGAAAGCTCGGTTCTTTGATGTCTTTATGAGGAATAGTGACGTCCTCACCAGTTTCAGTGTTGGTGATTGAGCGTCGGTTGACTGCATCGGCCACAGATTCTTTGATTTGCTCTTTATGGCGTCGTAAGAAGCGCTGTCTGTTTACAGCACTCTTATTCTTGCCATTGAGCCTCCGATCGATAAATTGTGCCATAAGAACTCCCTCTCAGCTGATGTCGCGATCCTACTTTTACTCGGGTATAAGAGTTATTGGTTGGTATGAGCTGCCCATTTGAGCAGCTCTATACCGTTTGGTTATGAGGATTTACGAACTCTTAGATACCACTCAGATAGCAGTCGCACTTGTTTCTCGGTGTAGCCTTTTTCCATCATACGAGCAACGAAGTCGTCGTGCTTTTTCTGATCATCCGTTGAGGTCTTAGCGTTGAACGAGATAACAGGAAGTAGCTCTTCTGTGTTGGAGAACATTTTCTTCTCAATCACAGTGCGCAGTTTCTCGTAGCTGGTCCAAACCGGGTTTTGACCGTTATTGTTCGCCTTGGCACGAAGCACAAAGTTCACAATCTCATTTCGGAAGTCTTTAGGGTTACTGATACCGGCTGTTTTCTCGATTTTCTCTAGCTCACCATTTAGAGAAGCACGGTCGAATAGCTGACCTGTTTCTGGGTCGCGGTACTCTTGGTCTTGGATCCAGAAGTCTGCGTAGGTTACATAGCGGTCGAAGATATTCTGACCGTACTCAGAGTAAGACTCTAGGTAAGCGGTTTGAATTTCTTTGCCGATAAACTCTACGTAGCGTGGCACTAGATATCCTTTCAAGAACTCAAGGTATTTCTCGGCGGTTTCTTGCGGGAATTGCTCACGTTCAATTTGTTGTTCAATGACGTAGAACAGGTGAACCGGGTTCGCGGCCACTTCGGCTTGGTCGAAGTTGAACACGCGAGATAGGATCTTAAAGGCGAAACGAGTCGATAGACCAGACATACCTTCATCTACACCTGCGTAGTCGCGGTACTCTTGATAACTCTTCGCTTTTGGATCGGTATCTTTAAGGGTTTCACCATCGTAAACGCGCATTTTCGAGAACAGAGACGAGTTCTCAGGCTCTTTCAGTCTCGATAAGATGCTGAATTGCGATAGCAGGTCGAGTGTGCTTGGCGAACATGGTGCGTTCGACAGTTCACTGTGCTCAAGCAGTTTCTTGTAGATCTTAACTTCTTCAGAAACGCGCAGACAGTAAGGGACTTTTACAATGTACACACGGTCTAGGAAAGCTTCATTGTTTTTGTTGTTGCGGAATGTCTGCCACTCGGATTCGTTCGAGTGAGCCAAAATCATACCGTCGAATGGCAGCGCTGAAAGACCTTCAGTACCGTTGAAGTTACCCTCTTGAGTTGCTGTTAGTAGAGGGTGTAGTACCTTGATTGGTGCTTTGAACATCTCTACGAATTCCATCAGACCTTGGTTCGCTTTACACAGCGCACCAGAGTAGCTGTAGGCATCTGGATCATCTTGAGAGAAGTGTTCTAGTTTACGGATATCTACTTTACCAACTAGGGAAGAGATATCTTGGTTGTTTTCATCACCAGGCTCTGTCTTCGCGATCGCCACTTGGTCGAGGATAGAAGGGCGTAGCTTGATGACTTTGAATTTAGAAATGTCGCCGCCGAAATCATGCAGGCGTTTTGCGGCCCATGGAGACATAATCGAACGAAGATAGCGTTTTTCGATGCCATACTCATTTTTCAGTAAGTCACCATCTTCATTGACATCAAATAGACAGAATGGGTGGTCATTTACTGGGCTTCGTTCACCGTCAGCAGAAAGTACGTAAATAGGTAGCTTTTGCATCAGAGCTTTTAGCTTTTCAGCAAGCGATGATTTACCGCCGCCCACAGGACCCAGCAAGTAAAGGATCTGTTTGCGTTCTTCTAGGCCTTGCGCAGCATGTTTTAGATAAGAAACAATCTGTTCAATCGCGTCTTCCATACCGTAAAAATCTTCGAATTCGCGGTAACGAGATATAACTCGGTTAGAGAAAATGCGACTTAGTTGAGGGTCTTGCGCGGTGTCAATAACCTCAGGTTCGCCAATAGCCAGAAGTAAGCGCTCCGCGGCGTTGGCGTAAGCACTTTTGTCGTCTTTGCACAGCGCCAAGAACTCTTGCAGTGTCAGCTCTTCTTCCTTGGCTGCTTCATAACGTGATTGATAGTGGTCAAATATACTCATAGTCACATTCCCCTTGTTAACCAGTCAAAACTGACGAGCGATTGAAAAATAGGCTCTCCCTACATTTTAAGGTTAGACCCGCTTCCACAATTTTGCTTAACAATTATGTATTTATTTACAATTTTTCACGAAAAAAATTTTGAGGTAGCAATTCATTACTGGAGATAAATCAGATTGAAGTTTCTTGTATTAGAGGTTTGCTAGTTATTTTTGGTGATTTGGAGGGAAATTAGATTCTTGTGGTGAATTATTGATCATTAAACCGATTGTTCACTGTTATTATTTTTGTTAATAGCAGTGTTGTACAATGTAGCATCTTGTTAAACTTGCTCATTATTAGGAAAAAATGTGAAAAGTCATTGGCTAAAAGTCATCGCTATCGTTACTACAACATTGGGGACGACAGCTGCTCATGCGCAAATATCGCAGTGGTCCTTAGGGGTTGCAGCCTCTTACTCTCCTGCTGTCTATAAAGATACGCCGTCAAATCGTGCGGTTATTCCAATGATAGGTTATGAAGGTGAGTACTTTTTTATGCGTGGCTTTAGTGCTGGTTATCGTTTATTACCAGCAGGCTCACCACAAAATGTGGTCTTACGAGCTGTTTATGACCCGAGAACCTTGAAGCCCAGTGATTCTGGCAACGTTGATATCCAGAATCTAGATGAGCGCAAAGCTTCAGTACTAGGCGGGATAAGCTATCAGTTGATTACTCTCGTTGGAATGTTTGAAGCGACAGCGGGTTCAGACATTGGCTTTCAACACAATGGGCTTTATGCTGAGGCAGCATGGCGTCTACCTATTCGCCGTAGTGGTTGGGCGATTACGCCTTCAATTGGTTATGCTTATAATGGTGAACGTTTAAATAATCACTTATACGGTGTGAGTTCAGCAGAAGCTGCAAGAACGAATTTAAAGGAATTTGATGCTGGTTGGGATGGCCAGTACTTTATTAGCCTGGGTGGTTATCTACATGTAACGCCAAGTATCCGACTTACGGGGGGGGTTCGTTACACTAACCTAGAGGGCAATATCGAGAACAGTCCAATCTTAGAAAGCGGCATTAATATGGCGGCAAACGTTGGTGTTGCTTACGTTTTCTAGTTAAAAAGAAGAAAACATAAAAGGGTTACTCATGATGAGTTACCCTTTTTATTTATGTCAGGTACAGCGCGGTTAAGGTTAAGATACCAAAAATCGTAATTACGATAACTTGTTCAACGACTGTAAAACTTTTTACTTAATACCTTAGAAAGTGAATCCAGCTTGTAGTCCAAGAGTCCCCTCATTGAGTAGGTTTAGGTCACCTGAGTTGTAGTCGTAGAAATCGAAACCAACACGAGCCATAAACTTCGAGTGACCGAACATTGGCTGTATAGATTTAAACTCAGCACCGATGCCGTAAGTTGCCCCCCATTCGCTATTTGAGTACTTGCTATTAACTGAACCATCTTTATCGGTTCTCGTTGATTTAGAATTGAAGTTAGAGTATGCAAGACCAACCTTACCGTAGATAGCAAAAGACTCATCGAAGCTATATTTATACACTGGGGCTAAAGACATTTTGAAGTGTTTGAAATTGTCTTTGTACTTAGTTAGGTCACCGTGTATATCCTGCGTAACCATTTTACTGTCGGAATCTATGTAATTCATTGTTGATTCAAGATGAAAATTGGTATCAAGAATTTGTGAGCCAGCAGTGAATTGTAGACCTCCGTCATCTTTGTTAATGCCAACGCCGCCAAGTACGTACATGTCGTTAGCTGCGAAAGATGAAGTTGACAGAATAGCTAGTGATGCAAGGATGAATTTTCTCATTTTTATCGCTCTGGTTAATTAATTTCGGTGAGCATTCTAGCTACTTCTTTAAAATAAAAAACACCGTTCGAAATTTGGGTGGCGATTTTTAATTTGTATTACATGTTTCGATGTGGAATTAATAAAGGTGAATGACATTATTACTTATAAGTCATAGTCTTATGATCATTAGTTAATGGGCGATATCAGAGAAATTAATGGGAAACGGCTCAATGTTTAATATCTTATCTGCATGTTTCATTGCCATTTTCTGTGGGCAAAGTTCACTTCATATCCACGTTGCTACATAGTTCCCGTTTTCTCTCTTTATACACAGGCAGTAAAAAAGGGTCACTCGTGATGAGTAACCTTTTTTGAAACTTTTTAAGCCAAGCTGAGGCTTATCTTTTTATGCATTAAGCACTAAAGATTTGAGATAGCTCTGTTGCACATAGGTGATACTGACGAGGGCAGTTGTGCCATGTTGTTAGCATGCGACGGTATTTATCTAGCATTGGCATTTGGCTATTGAAGTGGTGATCCGCTTTATCGAATTGAGGGTAAAGGCCTTCAGAGTCAACAAGGAAACGTACGTAGTGTACGATTTGTGCTTCAGATGCAATGTCGAAACCTAAGAACTGTAGGCGACGCTGATCAACCTCTTTACGCTCATCTTCTTCAAGCATTTTGTTCGACTCTTGCATTGCATGGTACATCTCCATGATGTCGATAATTTTGCGACATTCTACTTCAGTCAAACAACCAAACTCTTTGTTAAGCTCATGCATTTGGAGTTCGTAACCACGCTCTACAATCGTTTGTAGACGTTGGTATTTAGCAGAGTTCTCAGGCTCCATTTGAGACATTAGGTAGTATTGATTTGATAGAATTAGACGCTGAGCATTGGTCATTTCCATGGGAGAAGCCTCACTAAAAAACTAAATGTTGTATTCTTTTGTTGAAGTAAGAGTAACAGCATTCCTACGAGTGGAAACATGATCTCAACACGGATTTAATATGATTTTTTGAATTGATAAACAAAAGCTGTAAAGAAAAGTGAAAGGATTGTTTGGCTCGAAAAAGAAAACGCCCCAATCGAAATTGAGGCGTTTGAAATAGGTTTTGAATACCGTTGATATTAGTATTTTACGTTGGAGTGATATTGGCTCAGAACCGCAACAATTTCATCCATTGTCTCTTTACTTGGCGGGTTTACGCCTTCAAGAGGGTAGTCCAAACCAAGAGCTTCCCATTTATGCGCCCCCAATTTGTGATAAGGAAGCAGCTCTACTTTTTTGATGTTATCCATGTCTTTAATGAACTCACCAAGTAGATGTGCATCTTCTGGTGTGTCTGTGTATCCAGGAACAATCACGTAACGGATCCAAGTCGTTTTACCAATCTTATGAAGGTAACGGGCAAAATCGAGAGTACGCTTGTTAGATACACCAATGAAATCATGGTGAATTTCATCACGCATGTGTTTCAGGTCGAGCATCACAAGATCAGCGGCGTCTAATACTTCATCAACCACTTCTGTGTGCTTACGAATATAGCCATTGGTATCAAGGCAAGTATGGATACCTTCAGCCTTAGCAGCTAGAAAGAAGTCACGGACAAACTCAGGCTGTAGCATTGCTTCACCACCAGAACAGGTGATGCCACCGCCAGAAGCTTTCATGAAGTGACGGTAAGATTTCGCCTCGTTGATGATTTCTTCTACAGTGACTTCTTTGCCATCATGAAGGTCCCATGTATCGCGGTTGTGGCAGTACATACAACGCATTAAGCAGCCTTGAAGAAATACAATAAAGCGGATACCAGGGCCATCGACAGTACCACAAGATTCGTATGAGTGAATGCGACCAGTTGTAGACATGAGCTATTCTCGGAGAGGAATTTATGCCCTTTATTTTATTACAAAAACGGTACATAAAATAGGGTCAAATCGTAACGAGACCTTTAAAAATAAAGGCAATCACCACGGAAGATGATTGCCTTTGTCAAACTTGAAAAGTAAACGTGAAAGCTTGAGTGATTCGCTAGAAGAACGCGAACATGGTAATGCCACCGGTGGTGTAGATAGACTCTTTCGCTTCTTTGTAATCTGGTGTTTTTGCGGTTAGTGCGAAGGATGCACCAACGTATTGGTTGTACCAAGCCATACCCATGACTGCTGTCGCTTGAAGGTTCTCTAGAGTTACGTCGTAGATAGCTGGATCTTCATTGTTTTTATTCGCGTATTCATCAACACCAGAGCGGTCACCTTCAATCGTTAAGTCATTGAAACGGTAACGACCTTCTAGGCCTGCATAGGTAAACCAGCCTGTGTTCGAAGCACCGATCATCCCTGGTTTAAATGGATTTTCGCTTGTGATATTAGCCGCACCAAAGTTACTACCTAGGTCAGTACCCCAACGGAACATAAAGCCTGATGAAATATCGCTTCTAAAGTTACCCACGTTGATTTCTGAAACGTTAGAGATCTCGAAGTCGGTATTCGCCAACGCTTGATTACGCATTAGGTTGAAATGACTTAGGTAACCAACGCTGCCTGCCCACTCATCATCAACTTGGTATTCCCAACCTAAAGGCTCATCTGATTTAGTGATCGAGTGAACAAGTTTTTGAGCATCTTCAGAAAGCGCTCGTTCACCGGTGGTACCAAACGTAATGTTAAAACGCTGAGCTTGTTGTGGGTTCAAGCTGATGTAGTTGAGTTCTGTGTGTAAGTAACCTGCGTATGGGCGGTCGTTCGCTGATGGCGTTTCTAATTCGATATCAGAAGGGGTATACATTTTGTGGCCAAGGGTGACCTCCCATTTATCTAAAGAGCTCGCGCCCCAGTAAGATAGGCTTAATGGTTTTACCCAATCGTATGGCGTAATGCTTGATGATGTGTAACCCAGAAACAGTCCGTTGGTATAGTCTTGGTCAACGCCAAAAACTCCATCATTGTCTAATGCGAAAGTGACCGTAGAACGTTCAGACGCCAAAGATGAAAAAGAGAGAAGAAGCAAGGGTAAACAACGAAGGTATTTCATGGAGCAGTTACTCTTAAATTATGAACCGCGATATTACCGTACTTTACTTGAATTTGTGGAAAAAAAGTGAATAGAAAGCGCCTTTTTTGTTCAATCTAACATTTAGGGAGAATGTTGGTGTTATTGGAATTAGCATCAGATATAAAAAAGCCCCGCACATTGGCGAGGCTAATTATTATTTACTGTCTATTGAGCGTGAGCTTATAGAGACTCAGTAAATGTACGTGCGATTACGTCAGCTTGTTGCTCTGCAGTTAGAGAGTTGAAGCGTACAGCGTAACCAGATACACGGATTGTTAGCTGAGGGTATTTCTCAGGGTGCTTAACTGCGTCTTCTAGAGTGTCGCGGTTAAGAACGTTCACGTTAAGGTGTTGACCACCTTCAATGCCAGCTTCGTGGTGGAAGTAACCATCCATTAGGCCTGCAAGGTTCGCTTTCTGACCTTCAGCATCTTTACCAAGAGCGTTAGGTACGATAGAGAACGTGTACGAGATACCATCTTGTGCATCAGCAAACGGTAGTTTACCTACAGACGTTAGTGACGCTACAGCACCTTTCTCATCACGACCGTGCATTGGGTTAGCACCAGGAGCGAAAGGAGCACCAGCACGACGACCGTCTGGAGTGTTACCTGTTTTCTTACCGTATACAACGTTAGATGTAATAGTAAGAACTGACTGTGTAGGGATAGAGTTACGGTAAGTCTTAAGCTTACGGATCTTGTTCATGAACGTAGAAACTAGTTCACAAGCGATATCATCTACACGAGCGTCGTTGTTACCGTATTTAGGGTAATCGCCTTCGATTTCAAAGTCAGTTGCGATGCCATCTTCGTCGCGGATTGGTTTAACAGTCGCGAACTTAATTGCAGATAGTGAGTCAGCTGCAACAGATAGACCAGCGATACCACAAGCCATAGTACGATGAACGTCACGGTCATGAAGAGCCATTAGAGACGCTTCGTAGCTGTACTTGTCGTGCATGTAGTGAATGCTGTTTAGTGCAGTCACGTACTGCTTAGCTAGCCAGTCCATGAATGTGTCTAGACGAGCCATTACGTCATCGTAGTTAAGAACTTCGTCAGTGATCTTGTCAGAAACAGGACCTACTTGAAGTTTTAGCTTCTCATCTACACCGCCGTTGATTGCGTAAAGCATTGTTTTCGCAAGGTTAGCACGAGCACCGAAGAACTGCATTTGCTTACCAACGATCATTGGAGATACACAACAAGCGATAGCGTAGTCATCAGACTCTAGGTCAGGACGCATTAGGTCATCATTTTCGTACTGGATAGAAGAAGTATCGATAGATACCTTCGCACAGAAACGCTTGAAGCCGTCAGGTAGTTGCTCAGACCAAAGAACAGTAATGTTTGGCTCTGGCGAAGGACCCATTGTGTATAGAGAGTTTAGGAAACGGAAGTTAGAACGCGTTACTAGCGTGCGACCGTCGATACCCATACCACCCATAGACTCTGTTGCCCAGATTGGGTCGCCAGAGAATAGCTCATCGTACTCAGGAGTACGTAGGAAACGAACCATACGTAGCTTCATGACGAAGTGGTCGATCATTTCTTGAGCTTCAACTTCAGTGATCTTGCCAGCAGCGATATCACGCTCGATGTAGATGTCTAGGAAAGTCGAAGTACGACCTAGAGACATTGCAGCACCGTTTTGAGACTTAACAGCCGCTAGGTAAGCGAAGTAAGTCCATTGGATAGCTTCTTGAGCAGTTTGAGCTGGCTCAGAGATATCGAAGCCGTACTTAGCAGCCATCTCTTTGATTTGACCTAGAGCGCGGTGTTGCTCAGAGATCTCTTCGCGAAGTTGCATTGTTTCTGCTAGATTTTCGCCGTTTTCGAATTGCTCTTGAAGAGAAGCAAACTGAGCTTGCTTGTCTTTCATTAGGAAGTCGATACCGTATAGAGCTACACGACGGTAGTCACCGATGATACGACCACGGCCGTAAGCATCTGGAAGACCAGTTAGAACACCAGACTTACGACATTTTAGGATGTCAGGTGTGTAGATATCGAAAACACCCGCGTTGTGTGTTTTACGGTATTCAGAGTAGATTTTAGAAACAGCTGGATCCAGAGTTTCACCGTATGCTTTACAAGAACCCTCAATCATACGAATACCACCGTTAGGGATGATCGCACGCTTAAGGGGTTTCTCTGTTTGAAGACCAACGATAGTTTCTAGATCTTTTTCGATGTAACCCGCATCATGAGATGTGATGGTAGAGATAACAGAAGTATCGAAATCTACAGGTGCTTTAGTTGCGTTTTCCTGTTTGATACCTTCCATTACCGAAGCCCAAAGCTTGTTAGTAGCCTCAGTACCTTCAGAAACTAGGAAAGACTCGTCGCCTTCATACGGCGTGTAGTTCTTTTGAATGAAATCACGAACGTTTACTTCGCTTTGCCACTTACCTGCAGCAAAATCTTCCCAAGCTTTAGCAAATTGCTCTGCCATGACATACCTACCTTTTTAGTAGAAAAAACACGTACATTAACACTGTAGAGCCAGCGCCCCTCGTAAGGGTAGTACACTCTTATTAATAACAATATATATGAGCATATGTGCTTAATATGGTTATATATATTGTCACTACTTTTTATATGTTATCTTTAACTCTATGTAATCAAGACTAAGCTAAAAAATTTCTGTAAACCTTAAACTAAATCAATAAATGCTAAAAAAAGTTGAAAAAAATTGAGTGACAGGGGTTGCCACCCAAACTTTTTTTTAATCCGGTTACTACTTTTGTGTAGTAAAGCAGCTTATAGCCAAGCTTTTAGACCATATTGGTTTCCTAGCATACCAACTGCAAGCATTGCTACTAGACAGGTAACCAAAACACCAACTGGGATAATAATCTTGTCTACAAATGATAGACGCTTAGCACGCTCTTTATCACCAATTAGGCCGTTGTTATCTAGAAGCATAGTCAGTGCCCATGCTAGTACAGGGTTAACGACCGCTGAACCGAAGATACAGATACCAGCTGCTTGAGAATCTTTTGAATCTTTAACCATCTGCATACCCGCTTCAAGTAGAGGTAGAGATACACCTACAAGTAGCGCAACACGCATCACTGGTGGCCATACTGCTACGTCCATTGGGAAGCCAAGAATCGCAACAATAATACATAGAGAGCCAAGCAAGATTGCGCCGCCAGGGATTGGACGTTTCGCGATAGCCGCTGGGATCATGTAAGTACCCCAAGATGAAGTGATGTTACCACCACCAACAGCTGTACCTACCATTTGACGAACTGAACACATAGTCATTGTGTCATCAACATCCATCAGAACTTTTTCAGACTTTTTAGGGTAGTTCAGTTCTTGGAAGATACGGTGACCTAGGAAGTCTGGTGACCACATTGCTACCGCTAGGATTGCAAATGGTAGAGAAGCGATGAAGTGCTCAACGTTTGGTAAACCAAGCATCCAACCTTCTTCAGTAGAACCCCACCAGTAGATTGGGTTTAGGTTTGGAATACCTGTTTCAGTTACGAATTTGATATCGAAACCAGCACCAAGTACTAAAGCAATAGCTAGACCAGTGAAAGCACAAACAGGGATTGCTAACCAACGCTTGTTCACTTTAGCAAGGAATGCGTATAGGCCGATAGTAACGGCAAGAACAATCAAACCAATGTAACCCATGCTACCAGCAGCCACAGTGTCAGACTGAAGACCAACCGCCCAAGCTTGAATAGAGTTGATTTGGCTCATGGTACCGGTTAGACCCAAGAAGATGAGCAAGCCACCCGCAGTACCTTCAGAGGTAAGGTTAACAAGTTTAGACCCACCTTTTAGGAAGCTAAGGATAAGACCGAAGACACCGATAAGGATTGCCAATGCAAGAGGGTGAGCACCAGCAAGAGCGATGGTACCAATAAGAGGAATCATTGGGCCGTGGTTACCGGCGAGGTTTGCTTTAGGGTTGAAGAAACCAGAAGCAAGAATACAGAATAGCAGTGCAGGGATAAGCATTTCTACACGAGCAACTTCGATAGCAAACTCTTTACCCAGGTTTACGTGATCCCAAGCTTGAGTTAGACCTTCGGCCCAAGACATCATTACTGCAGAGTACATCGCGATGATACCAATGGTACCAGCAAGTGCAGGAATAAGGTCTTCGAGTTCAAAGCGGAAATCACGGCCTGGAAGGTTTAGGCCAAAGCGACGAGGCTTCATAATTTGAAGTTCGTGATCTAGATAATCTGAGCGGTTCTCAAATTCAGAAGCAGGACGGTGTAGCTCTTTATAGCTTTTCTCTTCTACTTCAGAGTTCGCATTATTGACAACGTCTGACATAGATTCCTCATATTTTTATGTTCGTAATTCAAAGTTGAATTCTATAATTTCGCGTAATTGTGTTATTTCTTACTTACAACTCATTAGCATTTTGTTGCACGGTGTTGATGTGCTTTATGCAGCTAAGTTAGAAGAAATGTATGGCATTTTTTATGCCTTATTGTGTTTTGAGGAGTCTAACAAGCTTACCCTTTAGGGTGATTGATCTTGATCACTTTATGAGTGTATGTGAAAGAAAGCTACAGAATGCAGCGTTCCATTAACGTACCGTTGATAAATCGTGTAATTTGTTTTCACAAATTGACGTTTACCTCCTTTTATAAAGCATAGCTAATGGCGGAGTGCTCTGATTGACTGATTATTATTGAGTTATTTCATTTTTACCTACCTTCCACGATACCCAGTTCCACCGCTTACAATACAGTAGCCTTAAAATAATCGTGGATCATAGAGTGTGTCGCTTGCTGAATTCGTATTTATGGCTTTGTTGTTAACGACACTTCTTCGTTCACCAAACTTGTTTTTCTTGTGAGACGTTAGGCTACGAGAATCTCATTTTGGTTAACTTTATTTAAACAATGTAAGCGTTGGATTTATAGCTTATTGATAGAAGTCATTCATAAAATTGAGGTTAAAACGCTACATTTTGCATAATAAGTCAGAGTGAAGTGCTATTTATTCCAAATTATTAGGTTAATAATTTGTTGCATGTTAATCCGTGTGGTGCTAGTTTGTATCGCATGAAAAGGTCGGAGTACCTTGCATTTTCACAAACTTGGGAGAGAAAGCGCATGAAAGATGTACCGGCGCTGGACATAAAGGATCTACACAAAACGTTTGGTCAAAATGAAGTTTTAAAGGGAATTTCACTTTCTGCGCATAAAGGCGATGTGGTATCGATTATCGGATCTTCAGGTTCGGGTAAAAGTACTTTCCTTAGATGTATCAACCTTCTAGAGACACCTACTGCAGGCGAGATTTGGGTTAATGGTGAATTAATTCAGATGAAAAGTAACCGCCAGGGTGTATCTGTCCCTGCTAATGAAAAACAAGTTCAACGAATCCGTTCTCGTTTAGCGATGGTTTTTCAGGGGTTCAACCTTTGGTCTCATCTGACCGTTCTCGAAAATGTTATTGAAGCACCTGTCCATGTATTAGGTGTACCTAAAGCACAAGCTATTGAAAATGCAGAGCTACTGCTTAAGAAAGTAGGCCTGTATGAGCGTAAAGATTACTATCCGGGTCACTTATCTGGTGGACAACAACAACGTGCTGCGATTGCAAGAGCGTTAGCGGTTGATCCTGAAGTAATGCTGTTTGATGAACCAACGTCTGCACTTGACCCTGAATTAGTTGGGGAAGTGCTTGGCGTAATGCGTGATCTAGCAGAAGAAGGAAGAACCATGCTTGTGGTAACACATGAAATGGCTTTTGCTCGTGACGTATCAAACCATGTGATGTTCTTACATCAAGGCCTAGTGGAAGAACAGGGCGATCCAGCTAAACTGTTTACGAACCCTGAGTCTGAGCGATTACAACAGTTTATCTCCTCGATCTATTAATTGGTCTTGGCAGGTGAATGGCGTAATAGAACAGAATTGAAACATTACTGCTAAGGTCAATGGCAGTAATATAAACAATGAAACACAACAACACAGTTCAATAAGCAAAACAATATTAAAACTAGCAAAACATAAAAACCTAAATCACAGGAGTAGGGATATGAAAAAGTGGTTATTAGTCGCGGCACTTGCTGCAACAGCGGCAACAGGCGTAGCTCAAGCGAAAGAATGGAAAACAGTACGCTTTGGTATTGAAGGTGCTTACCCACCATTTAGCTGGACAGAAGCAGATGGCTCACTAAAAGGCTTCGACGTGGACATGGCTAACGCGCTTTGTACTGAAATGCAGGTGCAATGTAAGATCGTTGCACAAGACTGGGATGGTATTATTCCTTCTCTACTTGCTCGTAAATATGATGCGATCATCGCGGCAATGTCTATCACTGAAGAGCGTAAGAAGAAAATCGACTTCACTGGTAAATATGCACTTATCCCAAACAAGTTCATCGCTAAGAAAGGCGCTGGCCTTAACTTCGATGACCTAAGCGGTCAAAAAATTGCTGTTCAACGTGCAACTACTCACGATAAATATCTAACAGACAACTACGGCGACACGGTTGAAATCGTTCGTTACGGTTCTTTCGATGAAGCTTACCTTGATCTAGCAAACGGCCGTGTTGCCGCTGTACTAGGTGATGCTTCTGCTCTAGAAGAAGGTGTACTGAACAAAGCGGGCGGTGAAGCGTACGAGTTTGTTGGTCCATCACTAACAGATCCTAAGTGGTTCGGTGAAGGTTTTGGTATTGCTCTACGTAAGCAAGACAAAGACCTAACTAAGAAGCTAGATGCGGCGATCCTTTCTCTACGTGAAAAAGGCATCTACCAAGATATTGCGGCTAAATACTTCAACTACGACGTATACGGTCAGTAATCTCTAGCGTCACTTCTTAAGGGAGAGGCAATCCTCTCCCTGTCTTACCAACTTTTTTGCAGTTCTGTTGGAATTCATTATGTTTGATTTACAAGGATATGAAGTATCGATCCTGAAAGGGGCGTTGCTTACAATCGAAGTTGCTTTGCTGTCGCTCATTTTAGCTATGGTGCTCGGTATGTTAGGAGCCTTGGCAAAGCTTGCGCCATATCGCTGGGCTCGTGCTATTGCAACTCTCTACACAACCGTCATTCGAGGCATTCCCGATCTCGTGTTGATGATGCTGATTTTCTTTGGTGGACAGATCCTTTTAAACAACAGTTTGTATTCCATCAATGAGTGGCTCAATGAGTGGTTCACGTCCAGTGATCCTAACCATGAGTGGACCTCTTACTTACCTGATTATATTGATGTCAGCCCCTTTGTTGCTGGTGTCTTAACCATAGGCTTCATCTTTGGCGCCTATATGGCAGAAACGTTCCGTGGTGCGATCATGGCTGTCGACAGCGGTGAAATGGAAGCAGCAAAGGCTTATGGTATGAGCCCTGTGTTAGCTTTTCGTCGTATTCTACTACCACAAATGATTCGTCACGCTTTACCTGGTTTTGGTAACAACTGGTTAGTTTTACTTAAAACTACGGCTTTGGTTTCCATTATCGGCCTAGAAGATATGGTACGTGTTAGCGCACTAGCTGCCGGTTCAACTAAGATGCCATTTACCTTCTACATGGCAGTGGCACTTATCTTCTTGTTCTTCACTAGTGTATCGACTGGTTTACTTAAACTTGTTGAACGCAAATTCAGTATCCACGCGAGGTAGTTATGGACTTTTCATTGATAATTGAAAGCCTACCGATTTACCTTGGTGGTCTGTGGACAACGGCTTGGATGGTTTGCATCGCTCTGATTATTGGCTTGTTTGTTGCCATACCATTAGCTATCGCTCGCAACAGCCACAATATGTTGATTAACGCACCTGCGTGGTCGTTTATCTATTTCTTCCGTGGCACACCTTTACTGGTACAGCTTTACTTGATTTATTACGGCATGGATCAGTTCTTCCCTGTGAAAGATACCTTATGGGAAAACGCTTGGTTCTGTGCTTTGGTGGCATTCATCCTGAATACCTCTGCTTACACGGCTGAGATTATCCGTGGTGCAATCAACGGCTTACCTAAAGGTGAAGTGGAAGCGGCAAAAGCATACGGCATGAGCACACCGAAGACTTACCGTCGTATCATTTTACCAAGTGCTTTACGTCGTGCACTGCCGGCTTACAGTAACGAAGTTATCTTCATGCTTCACGGCTCTGCGGTAGCAGGTATCGTAACCATCATGGATTTAACAGGTGCAGCGCGTTTGGTTAACTCACGTTACTACGCTCCATTTGAGTCGTTCTTAACAGCAGGTCTGTTCTACATGGCGCTAACGTTTATCATCATTGCGATCTTCAAATACGCAGAGAAACGTTTCCTAGCTTACCTAAGACCACTTAGCTAATTGCATTCTAAATAGTTAAAAAACGGCGCTCATTGAGCGCCGTTTTTATTAGGAGAGATTGTTTAACTCGTTACTTAAACGTTGACCAAATTGGCGCGTGGTCTGATGGCTTTTCGATACCACGTAGTTCGTAGTCGATGCCTGCTTCAGTACATTTATCTGCAAGTTTTTGAGTTGCTAGTACCACGTCAATACGAAGGCCGCGGTTGTCTACAAAACCTTTTGAACGGTAATCAAACCACGAGAATTGATCGTTTACTTCAGGGTGCAGTAGACGGAAGCTGTCCACAAAACCCCAATCCATCAATGTTTTTAGCCATTCACGCTCTTCTGGTTGGAACGAACACTTACCCGTTTTCAACCAACGTTTTGCATTCGGCTCGCCGATACCGATGTCTGCGTCGATAGGGCTAATATTGATGTCGCCCATCACGATGATCTGCTCATCTTTGTTGTGATAGTCGTTCAGGTAGGTCATCAAGTCTTTGTAGAACTCACGCTTGTATGGGTATTTAGTTTCATGCTTGATGTTGTCCCCTTGAGGGAAGTAGCCATTGAGCACGGTAACCTTTTCGCCATTTTCATCTTCAAACGTCGCCATGATCATACGTTTTTGATGGTCTTCATTGTCTGTTGGGAAACCCTTCTGCACAGAGATAGGTTCTTGCTTACACAACATCGCTACACCGTAGTGTGCTTTTTGGCCGTGGAAGTAAACCTTGTAGCCCATTGCTTCAACATCAGCAATTGGGAAGGCCTCGTCGTGCACTTTTATTTCTTGTAAACCAATTACGTCAGGTTGGTGTTTGTCGATAACCGCTTGCAGTTGATGAAGGCGAGCTCTTAGGCCATTGATGTTGAAGCTAATTACTTTCATTTATTTTTATACCTCTCGTAAACCTTTGCCTATAGTGCAGCAAAGGTTTGTTGATTTGGTGGGTTTGATAGTTAATTGTATTTAACCATGCTTAATAATGTATGTCGCCATTTGCAGAGACAAAATGGCGACATAAAATGACGTGACGACTTACGTTTACGTTGAATCTATTGAGTCTTGAGTAAATCTAAAAAGAACGCGTATTCCAGTGCATCTTCTTTTAGTCGTTTAAATCGCCCTGATGCACCACCGTGACCTGCTTCCATGTCTGTTTTGAACACAAGTACGTTGTTGTCTGTTTTCATCTCACGCAGTTTTGCTACCCACTTCATAGGTTCAAAGTACTGTACTTGCGAATCATGTAGACCTGTTGTCACCAACATATTCGGATAGTTTTGAGCCTTTACGTTGTCGTATGGCGAGTAACTCAACATGTAATCGTAGTAGGTTTTATTGTTAGGGTTACCCCATTCGTCATACTCGTTGGTTGTGAGAGGAATCGATTCATCAAGCATGGTCGTTACTACATCAACAAAGGGAACATGAGCGCCAATACCTCGATACAACTCAGGCGCTTGGTTGATGATAGCCCCCATCAAAAGACCACCAGCCGAACCTCCCACCGCAAACACTTTATCTTTAGCGCCATAACCTTTTTCAACCAGGTTTTTGGTTGCATCGATGAAATCATTGAACGTGTTTTGTTTAGTCAGTTTTTTACCATCTTCATACCAAGGGCGTCCCAACATCTCTGAACCACGAATATGTGCAATAGCATAAACGAATCCACGATCAAGTAGGCTAAGACGAGCTGAGCTAAAAGTTGGTTCGATAGTGTGCCCGTAAGATCCGTAGGCATATTGGTAGATAGGGTTAGTGCCGTCTTTCTTGAATAGATCTTTGCGATAAACCAAAGAGACTGGTACTTGCTTACCATCGCGAGCCGTGATCATGATTCGCTCTGATTGGTAATTGTCAGCATCGAAATCGCCTAACACGGGTGTTTGCTTCATGATCTCGGGTTCACCTGTATTAAGGTCGAAATCATAGTAAGTGCCAGGAGTCGTTAGGCTGCTGTAATAGATTCGAACTTTAGAGTTATCTAGCTCATAGTTACTTGTTAAGTAGGCAGAAAAAGCGGTGTCGTTGAACTCAAGTGGAAATTCTTTGCCTGTAGAGAGTTGACGAACCTTCACTGTAGCCAGTCCGTTTGAACGCTGCTCGTAAACCAGATGATCATTAAACAGCTCAAAATCGACAAGCTGAGTGTTGTCGTCAGCTGGAATGACATCGACCCATTTTGAACGGTCATGAATGTCTTCGGATGTGGCTTTCATCAAACGGAAGTTGACCGCTTCGTAGTTGGTGTAGATGTAGTACCAATCTTTTAGCTTAGCGATGCTGTACTCAATACCCATTTCTCTTGGGTAGAAGGCTTCTGCTTTTGCGCTTGGATTGTTGGCATCAATAATTGAAACACCACTGGTTTCTGTGCTCGAGTGCCAAATGTATACCTCCTGACCATCTTTACTCTTACTGATGTTGGTGTAGTAAGCGCTGTCAGCTTCTTCGTAGATCAGCTCATCGCTTGCTTGGGGAGTGCCCAATACGTGGCGGTAAACTTGATAGCCAAGTAGAGTTTGTGGATCTTTTTTGATGTAGTAAAGGGCTTGGTTGTCGTTTTGCCATGCGATGGCGCTCGAAGCACCTTCAATTTCATCGTCTAGGTATTCACCGGTTGTCAGGTCTTTAATTTTAATGGTGTAAATACGACGACTCAGCGTGTCCTCGCCATAGGCCAGCATGTTTTCATTTGGGCTAATTGATAGGTCACCAATACTGAAAAATTCATGTTCTTTGGCGAGTTCGTTAACATCTAGAATGACTTGTTTGTCTATTCCTAAAAAGTGTTTTTCGCGTAAATGAATTGGGTATTCGTTGTCACCTGTCACTTTATTTGAGTAGTAATAGCTACCTTTACGAACGGGGACCGAATTGTCGTCTTTCGCGACTCGGCCTTTGATCTCTTCAAATAATTGCTCTTGGGATGCTTCCGTGTGTTTCAGCACCGTCTCGGCATACCGGTTTTCTTGCTCGAGGTGCTGCAAGATCTCTGGATCTTGGCGTTGATCATCACGCATCCAATAGTAATCATCAATTCGTGTATCACCATTAGTCGTCATTGAATGAGGGACTTTCTTAGCAACGGGAGCTTGAGTTTGTTGAGCGATAAGTTGCGATGGAGAGTAGTGGTTCATGGTTGTTATTCCTTGATTGCTGCATCCGGCGACAAGCGCTACCGATACGGCCAATGTGGTTAAAGCGAAACGCATCTTTATATCCTTAGTGTGCACCTTACTCGTTTTATTGCCAGCATCCTTTAGTGGTTAGTTTCCTTCCAGTGATATTATTTATAATTGGATTCTGGATATGCACTTTCATCGTAAGTGTCTGTTATTGTTTTTAAAAAATCAAAGTAATGTTTGATGAAATTAGTGGTAGACATCAGGCGAGGGTAAACGGGCAATATAAAAGGGACACGCCTTTCAGCATGTCCCTCTATTTATTAGGCAGGAGTTGCGTTTTACTTTAGATAGCCAATGGCATTTCGTTTGAGTGGTCAGGCTTACGATTAACCCAACGTAAACCAAGCATAGCGATAAGCGACATGCTAATCATCAAGCAACCCAGTGGCAGTTGATCTTGAGCTGGGAAGAACGATGCCAACAGTGTAGCAATACCGGCACCTAAGTTCTGCATACCACCCAAGATCGCGCCACCTGTACCAGCATGGTATGGGAATGGCGAAAGTGCACCTGTTGTTGCTGCTGGGAATAAGATACCAGCGCCCAAGAAGTAAATGGTTGCGCCGCCAATCAATGTCAATGCGGTTGTTTGACCAAACAGACCCGGGATAAGCACGACAGCTGAGCCAACTAAGATCGATACCAGGCCAATATTTAGTGCGCGACGTTCAGAGCGACGCTGCGCGATGTAACTCGAAAGACCTGCACCCACTAGGTAACCCGGAATCGGTAACACAAATAGCAAACTCACGGTGGTTGCCGGCAAGCCAAGTACACCGCCAAGCAATACGCCAGCTGCTGCCTCAAACACTGCTACGCCCGCAAATGTTGCCACTAGTACCAGCAAGAAGCCTTGGAAGCGTTTGTCAGACAGAACAAACTTGTAGCTGTTGACGACTGATTCATTTTTTCGTCGCTCTTTTGGCAATGTTTCCATCATGCTGGTCATCATGGTGATCACTACAGCGATACCAAACAGTGCTAGAAACAAGTAGCTAGAACGCCAGCCAAAAGCTTCTGTTAGGTAACCGCCCAATACAGGTGCCATTAATGGGGAGAAGATTACACACATGCTGATTAAGCTGTTTGCACGGTGTAACTCAGCGCCCTCAAAACAATCGCGAGTCAATGTACGAGACATTGCACCGCCACAACCAATTCCCAGTCCTTGAATAAAGCTACCCACCAAGAACCATTCGTATTCATGAGCAAATAAGGCTACCAAGGTACCTAGGATATAGATAACTAAGCCTGCGACGATGATTGGTTTACGACCGAGGCGATCTGAAAGTGGGCCGTAAACAAATTGCGACAAACCATAAGGGATCAGGTAACACGCCATCACTGCTTGAAGTGAAGACGCAGAAACCAAGAACTCACCTGCCATATGACCGATAGAAGGCACGTACATCGTTTGAGTCATTTGACCTACGGCTGTCAGAATAGCGATTAAGAAGGTAAGTTTCGCTAATGGAAACGAGGCGGACATTTGCGTATCTCTCCAAAAATTAAAAACGTAAAAAGCCTTAGCGCTCCATTAGGGAGAGCCAATTGAATAAAGCGATTAGGGAATCTAGGCGCGAGATATTAGAGTTTGATTGCCGAATTAGCAATCAAAAAGTGTGAAGTTGATCAAGATAAAAATCTATGGTATGGATTAGAAAAACTAATCCTTACTTTATGTGAAACGAGTAAGTGTTGCAGGAGGAAGCTATTGAAATATTATGAGTGATTGAACAAGGTTTTGGTTACCTGAGGTGGTGGTGCGCTCAATAATCTAAATCGTATAGCAGGTTTATGAAACGACAGATATCTTTGTATCAATACTCAAGATTAATAGAGTAGCCAGTCGGTCGCGTACACGACAAGCGTTATTAAGCAGGTCACAACAATTGTTATTACAAGTGCAGTCACTAACTTTTTCTTCAAACTTAGTGTGTTAAATACTTCGCCCTCTTGTTCTCTTAACCTCTTGTCTTCATCAAAGTGCCACTTGATCGCTAGGTAGCCACCGATAGCCAATACAATCAGCTTAAAAGCCCCTGCAAAGTATGGAAAGAAATTGGCCCAGCTCGCGTTCATCATCTATCTCCGTCGTTATCAAAAAAGATTCAATAGCATAATAACAAGCTTGCTTTTATAGCGCAGCGAGATGAAAAGGCATTTTTCAATTCCGGTAGGGGAGCTGCAAAGTGTTCTTATCGCCTTGAGAAAGGACGCAAGTCATACGTCATATTTTTAAAACGACAAAGATGAAGCTAAGTATCAGAAGTTAATAGCTCTCTCAGTCACAGAAGCGATAGACAAAAAGCATGATCTGTTAATATTTGCGTGAACTTTCGTTTTATATGTTAGCAATTTGTGATGTAATCATCCGCTAAGCTATTCGTCTAACTTATCTACATTGTGTACAGCCATTCGTTGTTGATGTGATAGTTATGGTTATGGAAGTCTTTTGGCTTAAATAAGGATATTAAATGCGTTCTCTATCGGTACAGTGGAAAATAACTCTACTAGCGGGTTGTTGTTTAATCATTACGTCGCTTTCTCTTATTGGTTTCTCGATCTACAACGCGACGAGTAAGCAACAAGTTATCAAATCTCAAAGCTCAGAATCAGTGATCACTAAAACTCAGCAGTTGTTATCGTCTGTTTCTCAGCTCAATGCACAAGAAACTCAACGTTATGTTGATGAAGCCATTTATCGCGCAGAGATGCTAGCGGCGAGTGCTCAGTTTTTAAAGAACAATGCGGATGAAAACTTTACACCAAGTGAAGAGCTTCGTACTGCATTAGATGAAATGGTGCGCAGATCGGTTTTAAACTTCGATTCGATTCAAGGTGCTTACCTCGTCTTTAAGCCTGATTTACTCGATAGCGAAGATTCGAATTATGTCGATGCCGATTATGTAGGATCTAACGAGAAAGGGCGCTTCGCTCCTTACTGGAAATTAGCGGATAATGGTGAGAATGTTCTCTCGAACGTCCTTTCGGAATCAACACTGAATGACAACAGCAATAGCGAGCGCTTTTACTGTCCTCTATCTTCAGGGCAAACTTGTATCAGCACCCCACGAGTTGTGAATAGTGGCGGTACAGCATTATTGACGTCCTCTATTTCAGTTCCAATTTTAGTCGACGATGTTGCGATTGGTTTTCTGGGTATCGACTTAAGACTTGATGGCTTAACCAGTGTGATTACTCAATCTGACCAGAGTTTGTTTAACGGTGCAGGTAAAGCGTATGTTGTTAGCCTAGATGGCTCAGTTATCGCTTCTGACGATTCAAGCATTGCAGTTGGTTCGAATTTCCAAAGCGATAATACCAACAGTGACTTAATGACCGATTTTATCTTCGGCGGTGAAGTAACAACGCAGTGGAGTGAGGACGGTGAGTGGTTACTTGCGTTTGCACCTGTCGTTGCTGCTAACCAAACTTGGGGGGTGTTGTTTGAGATCCCAAGAGATAGTGTCGTCGCTGATGCAAATAAACTGGATTCCATCATTAGCACTAAGCTAAGTGAAGGTATCAAAACAGAAGTGATTGCCGGTACGGTATTTATTATCTTCGGTTTAGCCATTATCGCATTTGCTTCGTTGTCCATTGTGAAGCCGATTCGTCAGGTAGTGGAAAGGTTGAATGACATCGCTTCTGGTGAAGGTGATTTGACCCAACGCTTAGAAGTGAAGTCTCAAGATGAAATCGGTCAGTTGTCGAAAGGCTTTAATCTGTTCCTAGATAAGCTGCAACATACAATTAAAGAAGTTATTCAAACTACAGAACAAGTGGCAAACACGACCAGTCAAGCGAAGGCATCTGCATCAAGTACTCGTGAAAGCAGCGAGTCTCAATTTAAAGAAGTGGATCTGGTAGCAACAGCGGCAGAAGAGATGACTCAAACTGCAGGCTTAGTGGTACAAAACGCAGAAGTTGCGGTAGACGCAGCTTGTGAGGCAAATCGTTCAGCTCAGCAAGGGCAACAAGTTATCGAGCTTTCCGCTGGTGAAATGAGGAAGCTGGTGGAACGCATGTCGAGCGCTGTGCCTATTGTTGAAGAGCTAGCAAAGAACAACGGTAATATCACCGAGATCTTAAGTGTTATCGAGGGTATCTCTGAACAGACTAACTTGTTAGCATTGAATGCGGCGATTGAGGCGGCTCGTGCTGGTGAGCAAGGTCGTGGTTTTGCGGTTGTTGCAGACGAGGTGAGAAACCTTGCAAGCCGTACACAATCATCCGTTGGTGAGATCAGAGCGGTGATTGATAAGGTCCATGCTGGAACACAAGATGTGGTGGAAGCTATCCAAGAAGGTAATATTCTTGCCAACGATACAGCGCTGCACGTTCAAAATGCAGTGGAGGATCTCGGCTCGATCTTTACCTCAATTGAAGCGATCAGTGACATGAACAATCAGATTGTGAGAGCAGCAGAAGAGCAACAATCGGTTTCTGGTGAAGTGAATCAGAGTGTGGTTAATATTCGCGACTTGAGTGCGAAGATCTTGGAACAAGCGGCAGCTTCTGAACAAGTGGGTAATGAAATTGATCTGCTATCTCAGCAGCAACAGAAATTGGTTAATCAGTTCAAGGTCTAAACCTTAAACAATTATTGGATAGAAAAAGGGACAAATGAATATTTCATTTGTCCCTTTTTTAGTTGTTTCTTGAAAAGTAGGTTAATAACTAGCGTTTGACGCTGCTTACTCTTCGATGAACCAATAGCCTTTGTTAACCAATTCAGTCACGACAGTTACGCCCGAAGGTGATAGAGCAGTAGCTGAAGTAATCACGGTCTCATCGCAAAGTATGTTGAGTAACGAAGAATCCGCTTCATCAACCTTGACCACTTCACCATTAATATAAGCGGTGTTGCTTTCATTTTCGTGGTAGAGCGCTTTCAAGCCTGATACTCGCTGGATTTCACCTTCTGAATCTAGGTGCTGGGCAATTTCTTCTTGAGTCCATAGTGGCTCAGGTGTAACTATATCAAGCTGGTGGCGTGATTGGCTCAGTAAGCAACCCATGAAGTCGCTAACCGTCTCTGGTTGTTCAAGGGCTGATTTGAGCATATTAGTTAGGTTACTTAAATCTGACGAACGAATCTTGCCGTAGCCGTCCTGCGTTTTGAACTCAGGATCATGTAAGTGAACATCACCCATATCATGAGCAAGTACAAAGTCGGCAAAGTTACTGATCAGCTCTTGCTCTTTCGGAGAGCGGTAGCCAATGGAGTAGCTCATTGATGGTTCTAGCGTATTGCCTTCGTGTGGAAAGCCTGGCGGGATATAAAGGATATCACCGGGTTCTAGGATTTCATCAATGACTGGCTCAAAGCCTTCGATTTGACGAAGAGCAGAAGCTTGGACGGTCTCTTTATATTGACCGACATCTTTTGCGCCGACTTTCCATTGACGCTTACCTTGGCCTTGAATGATGAATACATCGTATTGGTCAATATGCGGGCCAACACCACCTTCAGGTGCTGAGTAGCAAATCATTAGATCATCGAACAACCAGTTTGGTAATTGTTGGAACGCTTTCGTTAGCTCATTGGCACCTTGATGCCAATGGTTTGCTGCTTGAACGATCAATTGCCAGTGAGTTTCTGATAATTCACCAAATTTTTCTTCGGCGAATGGGCCGTGCTCTGCTGTCCATTGGTTGTTGAGGTTAGAAACAAAGCGAGAATCCACTTCTTCTTCCATCGATAAACCAGCAAGTTCTTCCGGCGAAATTGGGTCGACGAAGTTTTGGAAGCCACCTTTTAAGATGGTTGGTTTCTTATGCCAGTAATTTTCAAGAAACTCGGGCATAGAAAAGCTAAGTTGGTACATGTGAATCCTGTATGTTTTGATGCTAGTTGCTAGTTGCTAGTTGCTAGTTTGGCTTGTAAATCTTGCTGGACAATCTTGATTGCTTCTAACGCAACCTTTGGGTCGATCTCATTACTTTCGAGTAGGTAGATCAAGTCGACGGCTAACTTAACTTCTTCAGGTGCGTTGTCCAATGGTGATGATGTGTTATCAGTGCTCATTTCGCTTTGGGTTCTCTATATTAATCAGTCTTTCGATGTTCTTCATCGAGTCTTCACAGCGCTCTAAACGCTCTTTCGCTAACATCCAAGCGTTTTCTGCTTGTGCTTTACTATGACGCGGTGCGGAGTCTAGCGCTAACTTGCGTCGTTTAACTAAATCAACCAAACGTCTTTGCCAGTCTTGGTGCTGAGCCAAGTCATTATACAAATCGTTCAAGGTTTTCCCTGATTTACTTTTTCTGTCTAAGCGTAAATCGTGATTGGCGAGCTCGCGTTGCAAAGCCGCTATCTGGTTAGTTAATTTGTCGGTTAAGTAATTCGCGCGTGATGCAGAAAGTTGATTGGTGCTCTGTTCGCGAATAATGGTGTGATAAGTCGCTTGGGTTTCAAGTGCGTAGGGGAGTAGAGTCGAGGCGCCACATTTAAACAATGTTTTGTCGAAAAGCGCCTGATGATAAGAGCCTCGAGATTTATCTACCTGAGAACAGTGACCGAGTAAGGTATCAATGACACTTTTGATTTGTGAAAATTGACTCATTTTACTTCCTGTAATCCAATGGCTATAGGTTTACAAACCAAGCTTCGTAAGCCAGTTTTATCGCAAGTATACTGACAACCGTAACAAAGACTGGTCGTATAAACGTAGCACCAAATCGAATTGCGGAATGTGCCCCAACGAATGCACCTGCCATTAGGCAAACGCCCATGGTTAAACCCAATACCCAATCAATATGGCCAAGAATCGCGAAGGTCACCAAAGATGTGAAGTTACTGGTGAAGTTCATTGCTTTCGATAAGCCAGAAGCAAGCAAGATATTTAGGCGGTATAGAGCCATCGAGCTCACCGTCCAAAAAGCGCCTGTTCCCGGGCCTGCAACGCCATCATAAAAGCCAAGAACGAAGCCTTGATACTTTTGTTTCTTCTTAAGCACAGGGCAAGGTTTTGGTGACACGTTGTGATTGGCATTCGGTGTCTTATGAAAAATGGTGTAGATCGCTGCTGCAAGAATGATCAGTGGCAGGACTTTCTCTAGCCATTGAGTGCTGATGGCATCGACTGTTAGCGTACCTATGGTTGCGCCGATCAAGGTCGCTATAAATGCATTTATCCAACATTCTGGCTTAAATAGCTTTTTACGATAATAAGTAAAAGCTGCTGTTGAAGAAGCGAACGTGGCTGCAAGCTTATTTGTACCAAGCGCGATGTGTGGCGGTAACCCAAGGGATAACAATGCAGGGACTGTTAACATGCCCCCGCCACCGGCGACAGCATCAATAAAGCCTGCTGCAAATGCAACCAGCGCAAGTATAACCAACATGGTTGGTTCAATCATTTCCATAAATAGCTGTTGTTCTCGTTATTGGCCGTCAGAACAGCCACACGAATAGTCGATGGGCTATTCGTTTGATTGTGAATGCAGGGGCCAAGCGATGACTGACCCATAACTGCTCTAAGGCAGAAAAGTTAGTATTTTATTGTTCTTTTAAAAGGCGGTAGTGAATCGAGTAGGGACGTGCCATATCGCTTCGTGACTATGCGTCGATCAAGGATCGTGACTTTACCAGAATCTCTCTCCTTACGCAGCAGTCGACCCACAGATTGAATAAGCTTTTTACTCGCTTCTGGAACAGTAATCTGCATAAAGGGATTACCGCCGCGTGATTCAATATATTCCGAATGCGCTTGCTCTACTGGTGAGGTTGGAACGCCAAAAGGAATCTTGGTAATAACTAGGTTTTCAAGCAGCTCGCCCGGTAAATCCAGACCTTCAGAAAAGCTGCCAGTTCCAAAAAGCACGCTGGTTTTACCTTGATCTATTAGCTTTTTATGTTTTTTTAGAATTTCAGCGCGTGAAGTATCACCTTGCACCTGCAACGCCCATGACTTTTTAACGAAATCTGTTGCCAAAGCTTCTGCAACTTTATTCATTTGCCAGTAAGAAGAGAATAGAACGAGATTGGCTTTGTTGTCTTCTATTACCTTAGGCAGAATTTCAATAAGATATTCGGTAAATTGAGGTGCTTGTGGTTCGTATTTCATGGCAGGCACGATTAACTCCGCTTGATTCTGATAATCAAACGGTGACGCCAGGGCAAGAAACTGCACACCATCTTCTTCTTTTTGACTGATACCGGCTTGATGGCAGAAAAAACTGAAGGAGTTGAGTGCTCTCATTGTTGCAGAAACAAGCACGGCACCAACACAGCGGCTCCATATCTGCTGGTCAAGTTGCCAGCCAACCTCAAGCGGAGAAACATTGACAACAAAGTCGCCCTCACTCTCTTTATTAAGCTCTAGCCAGCGCGCTAAAGGCGCACCTTTTTCACGTTTTGGTTCAGCCATCAAGCGCCAAACTTGCGCTAAGTTCTCGGTTCTCTGTATATAGAAGCCGATTTCGGCGAGTGCAGGCTCTGCAAGTTTTGCAGAAAGCTCGCCATCTTTAACTCGTTCTGCAATCAGGTCTGCAATTTTAGCGACAGCCTGACTCGCTTTCTGAGAAAGTTGTTTGAGGTCTTTAGATTCGTTCTCTAACCATTCTGGCAAGTCACCATGCTCAAAGCGGTAAAGCCCATCTTCAAAATGAGTAGCATCGAACTGCTTACTGAGCTGCGTCAGAGTTGGGATCAGCTGTTGTACAGAATCCTGCAATTCATTTCTGAAACGGCCCACTCGCTTTTCATCCGCTAAGCCTGAAAGCTTAGTGATGGACTGGTTCAAACGCTCTAACCAAGAAGCGGCACCCTTTAAGCTCGCAGCCGCAGAAGAGTGATCTCGGGCTACATGTGGTAAGTGGTGTGCTTCATCGAAGATATAGATGCTATTTTCCGGCTCTGGCAGTATCACACCGCCACCTAGATCTGCATCAGCCATCACTAAACTGTGATTAGCGATGATAACGTCTGCTTTATCTAATTCTGAGCGTGCTTTTTGGAAAGGACAGTCTCTGTGAGTTGGCATGCTGTTGTTACAACTATGCTTATCACTGACAATCATCTGCCAAATCATGTTATCGATAGGCTTTGGCCATGAATCTCGGTCACCATCCCATTTGCCTTGAGCAAGGCTGCGATACATGGTTTGCAGTTGTTCAATATCTTTCTGTTTTGGCTTGGATTCAAACATTGCCATCTGACCGCCATCAGCCCCACAAGCGGCTGCCAACTTTTCCGCACAGCAGTAACGCTGTCGACCTTTCGCCAATATAAAAGAGAACTCCCTGTCAGTAAGCCTTCTATATAGAGGGAGATCTTTGTTTACAAGCTGTTCTTGTAGAGCAACCGTTGCGGTTGAAATAACAATTTTTCGGTTGTTTAAAACGGCAACAGGGATCGCTGCCATTAAATAAGCCAGTGATTTACCGATTCCGGTTCCCGCTTCAGCAACGATCATACGATTACTTTTGTGGTATTGACCACAAAGTGTCTTCGCAATCTCAGCGACAAGGTAGTTTTGTGCACGCCTAGGTACAAAGTTATCCAACTGTTCTTGGAGGTTTTGATAACTGGTGCGAATAGAATTTTGAATTTGAGTAGTTAGCATACTGTGACCTACGTAACGGAGCGAGGATAGTAGCACATATCACTAGCCGGTACATTTACCGCAAAATAGCTTGCTTTTAAATCAAAGGTAGATCTCGTTCACAAAAAAAAACTGAACCATCAGGAACTTAACGATTTTATTTATCTTGCGAAATATAAATATTAAAAAAGACTGGCTTATAGGTGTTAAATTCTAATGGTGAGTGTTTTTCGGCCTTATTGTGGAGTTAAATTCTATTTGTTACATTTTAGAGCTTATTTTCTTTGCTGGTGAAACTAAGGGTAAGTTGCTCGTAAAATGATGAAAATAAATGTAAGCAATTGATTTTGAATGTTTTGTGTTTTTTTAGGTTTGTTTTTAGTTTATTTGACACGCAGGATAATCTTTTGCAATCTAGACCTCGAAATTTAGTGACGGTGATTAACCAACAAAGAGTGGTAATGACCAGTCACCATAAATAACAGGGAACCGGGCAAGGATCTCCCATTCTTAGAAAAGGCAGTGGATTTATTATGAAAAAGACTCTATTAGCGTTAGCTATCGCAGCTACAGCAACTTCTGTTAATGCAGCAGAGATTTACTCTAACGACGATACAAAAGTGAGCCTGAAAGGTGAAGTAGATATTTACCTTAAACAGTCTGAAGTTGATCAAACTAAGTGGGAAAAAGACGGCAAAGACGCTGATGGTAATGACAAGTTTAAAGCAGTTGACACTACCGAAAAGAAAGAGCTTGACGTTTCTACTTGGGCTAAAATTCAGCTAGACGCAGAGCAAAAACTAAATGACCAGTTCACAGCATTCGCTTCTTTTGAAATCGAAGCAGATGACGACGGTAAAGCAAAGTTTGATGATGTGTGGGTTGGTTTCAAAACTGACACTTGGGGTATGGCTTTCGGTGAGACTGGCGACCTAGCAGAATCTGCTGATGCAATCCAAAAAGACGACATTACTAACGAAGGTAACTACATGGGCTCTACTGGTGGTCACCACCGCGAGTCTAAAGGTCACGGCGTTGTGTTCAAAGGTGAGTTTGTTGAAGGTCTAACTCTAGTCGCTGATGTGAACACGACTTCTGAAGAAGATGTAGACAACACTTACGGTATCTCTGCGGATTACGCATTCAGCAACTTCTCTATCGGTACTTCATACATTACTGGTGAAGCTGAAAAAGACATCGATTACTCTCTTGCAGGCCTTTCGGCTTCTGCTGAGTTCGGTGGCCTTTACCTTGCACTGACTTACGCTCAGTTTGAGGGTGCTAACGAGTTTGGTTACTGGGGATACAAAGGCTCAGAATCTGACAAGGATGCTAAATCGTACTTCAACGGCGACACAATGGGCTTCGCGGCGGCATACCAAATGGATAAGGTTCGCCTATACACAACTTACGCAATTGCAAACCTTGATGAAAATGCTACTGCAACAGGCAATAGTAAGCTTACTAAAGATACAGAGGTAGATAACCTAGTAGTTGGTGTTGATTACGCTTTCCGTGACAACATTTTGTTCCTAGCTGAGTACCAAACTGCAACTTTGGAATTTAACACGGCTGGTCAAAAAGATTACGATGCTGATACAGTAACAGCGGGCGTTTACTACACATTCTAATCTGTAGTTAACTATGCTATACAAAGGCCAGCTGTTAGCTGGCTTTTTTACATTTATCGATTAAGGAATCGTATATGAATAAGTGGTATTTGAGTATTGTCTGCCTATTCTCTGCACCATATGCAACAGCTGCTCTTGATTTAGCTTCTGGGGTTTCACTCAATACTTTGAACGGTGAGATTGTTGAAAGTGCAGAAGATGCCGTATTTGCCCCAGGCGAAAACCAACTCGTTCTAGATTATTCGGGGTATTTGAGCGATAAAGGCAAGCGCGAATTCATCAGTACAGTTCCTTACATCATGGTAGTTACTGTTCCTGAAAATGCAGATGTTGACGTTGATCTTGTAAGCCGAAAGTACGAGAAAATTGCAAAAAATGTAGACCGGGAACTGCCTATTTTCAATATTTCTGTAAACGGTGATGATGTAAAAGTAGCGCAAGAAGTTCTACCGAAATCTCAAGGCGTATTGCCTTACAGCAATATTCCTCAGTTGGTTAAAGATTACAACCAAGAAAGAGGTTTAGTTTTTGATTCAGGAAAGATTCGCTCATTGAAAGAAGAATTAGCCGCGGTTCAAACTGGTGCTGTGGTTGGTGCGACTGTTGCTGCTGATAGCACGGTTCAAGAGTCTGAAAATACGCTTCAACTTAAGCTTTGGTATTCAAGAGCCAGTGAAGAAGAGCGTAAAGCATTTCAAAAATGGTTGATTGACCAAAAATAAGATCAAAAGTTTTTAGAGCGAGGTGTTCTTATGTAACAGACACCTCGCTTTTTCATTTCTATCTAGTCTTTTATTAAATCTCTTTCCATTCACCTGGCTGGAGTTGCCCTACGTTCATGTCACCCATTGAGTAACGGATTAAACGCAGGGTAGGGAAACCGATATTCGCTGTCATTCGCCTTACCTGACGGTTACGCCCTTCGATGATAGTAATCGCTAACCAGGTCGTTGGTATTGCAGCTCTGAATCTTACCGGTGGATTTCTGTCCCATATCTCTGGCTCTGCCATTAACTCAACTTTTGCAGGCAGCGTCATACCATCTTTTAGTTCGACGCCTTTTCTCAATTTATCTAAATCCTCCTCAGAAGGTGCGCCTTCAACCTGCACCCAGTAAGTCTTTGGTGATTTTGAGTTTGGTTGAGTTAACTTGGCTTGAAAGATACCGTCATTGGTTAAAACCATTAACCCTTCACTGTCACGATCAAGTCGTCCGGCAGCATAAACGTCTTTTACTGGAATAAAGTCGGCGAGCGTCTTTCTACCTTCACCATCAGTGAACTGACTTAAAGTATCGAATGGCTTATTGAACAAAATGACTTTGCGATCTTCGAGTGCAATTTTAGGTTTTGTGTTCGCCGGTTTCGCTTTATATCTGTGTTTACTTGAGTACGATTTTTTGTGCGAATTGCCAGTGTTATTTCTATCACTGTTCCGGTTCTGCTTGTTGCCGTTTTGTTTTAATGTGGCGCCAGAACGAACAGGTTTGTCTGAACGAGATACGCTGCGTGAGTGAGTAGACATGTTAACTACCTTGCAAAAATGTAAACGAAGTGTGCTGAAAAGTTTTCACTGAAACGGAATTGAGCTATCATTTGCGCGCCTAAAAGACACAAAATAGAACAAGTTTATGGACTCTTGAGCCTGATTTGTTTAATTATACCAACGTGTTTTATTATAACAACGCACTCACGGATTTGGTTCATGCTGTCATTAGATTGCATGAAAATAAGATAGAGTACGACTATCGAGTAAGCAGTTTTCACTCTCAGAGTCGCTTACTGGTCAATTTATAACATTCTCACTATTCATGTGAGCTTGTAAGAACTATAGGGAAATTTCATGCCTACTGAAAAACCAACTATCATCTATACCATTACAGACGAAGCTCCGGCATTAGCAACTTATTCTCTACTGCCAATCATTCAATCTTTTACCGCTTCTTCAGGTATTGACGTTGATACTCGCGACATTTCACTTGCAGGGCGCATTATTGCCAACTTCCCTGACTACTTGAACGAAGAACAACGTATTGGTGATGCACTAGCAGAACTAGGTGAATTGGCTAAGACACCAGAAGCGAACATCATTAAGCTTCCAAATATCTCTGCATCAGTACCGCAACTACAAGCAACAATCAAAGAGCTACAATCAAAAGGCTACGCACTTCCAAACTACCCAGAAGAAGCAAACACTGACGAAGAGAAAGCAGTTAAAGCGACTTACGATAAGATCAAGGGTAGTGCAGTAAACCCAGTCTTGCGTGAAGGTAACTCAGACCGTCGTGCACCGCTTTCAGTTAAAAATTACGCGAAGAAAAACCCACACTCAATGGGTGCTTGGTCTGCAGACTCTAAGTCGCACGTTGCAAGCATGGAAGATAAAGACTTCTTCGGTAGCGAAAAATCGACAACAATCAACGGTGCGACAGAAGTGAGCATCGAGTTTGTAGGTAAAGATGGCGCTAAGAAAACATTGAAGCCTGCATTTGCACTGCAAGATAAAGAGATCATCGATGCTTCCGTGATGAACAAAGCTGCTCTAGTCGCATTCTTTGAAAAAGAAATCGCGTCAGCGAAAGAGCAAGGCGTACTGCTTTCTCTACACATGAAAGCAACCATGATGAAAGTCTCTGACCCTGTGATCTTTGGTCACGCGGTTAAGGTTTACTACAAAGAGGTTTTCGCTAAGCACGGTCAGCTTTTTGAAGAGCTAGGTGTTGATGTGAACAACGGCATCGGTGATGTATACGCTAAGATTGCATCACTGCCTCAAGATCAAAAAGCGGCAATTGAAGCTGACTTACAAGCGGTTTACGAAACTCAGCCACCACTTGCGATGGTTGATTCAGACCGTGGTATCACTAACCTGCACGTACCAAGTGACATCATTGTTGATGCATCTATGCCTGCAATGCTGCGTTCTTCTGGCCAAATGTGGGACCCGGAAGGTAAGCAAAAAGATACCAAAGCAATGATCCCAGATCGTAGCTACGCGAGCATCTACCAAGCAGTAATTGATTTCTGTAAAGAGAACGGCGCGTTCGACCCAACAACTATGGGTAGCGTACCAAACGTAGGTCTAATGGCTCAAAAAGCAGAAGAGTACGGTTCTCATGATAAGACATTCATTCTAGAAGCTGCAGGTCAGGTTCAAGTCGTTGATGCTTCAGGTTCAGTGCTTCTTGAGCAAGACGTGGAGGAAGGCGACATCTTCCGTATGTGTCAGGTTAAAGATGCACCAATCCAAGACTGGGTTAAGCTTGCTGTGACACGTGCTCGTGCTTCAGCTACTCCAGCGGTATTCTGGCTAGACGAGTCTCGTGCACACGATGCAGAGCTTATTAAGAAAGTGAATGCTTACCTACCTGAGCATGATACAGATGGTCTAGAACTGAAGATTCTTTCTCCATTGGAAGCGACCAAGTTCTCGCTAGTTCGTATTAAAGAAGGTCTAGATACAATTTCGGTAACTGGTAACGTACTGCGTGATTACCTAACTGACCTGTTCCCAATCCTAGAGCTTGGCACATCGGCTAAAATGCTATCAATCGTTCCACTAATGAACGGTGGTGGTCTGTTTGAAACGGGTGCTGGCGGTTCTGCTCCTAAGCACGTTCAACAAGTAGAGAAAGAAAACCACTTGCGTTGGGATTCTCTTGGTGAATTCTTGGCATTAGCTGCATCTCTAGAGCACCTAAGCGTGGTTACTGGTAACGCTAAGGCTCAAGTTCTCGCTGATGCGCTTGATAAAGCGACCGGTGAATTCCTAGACAACAACAAGTCACCATCACGTCGAGTAGGTGAGCTTGATAACCGTGGTAGCCACTACTACCTAGCGGCGTACTGGGCTAAAGCACTTGCAGAGCAAACTGCTGATGCAGACCTTGCAGCTGAATTTGCAGCAGTGGCAAGCCAGTTAGCTGAAAGCGAAGAATCAATTGTCGCTGAGCTAAATAACGCACAAGGTGTTGCTGGTGACTTAGGTGGTTACTACCTATTTGATGATGCACTAGTTTCTGCACTGATGCGCCCAAGTGCTACATTAAACGCATTTATCGACGCTTAGAATGCAGCGTTTCTGTGAGTGTTTTCTAAAGCGCTTACAGATGACATAATAAAAGACGCTTTAATGTAATCGTTAAAGCGTCTTTTTTGTTTCTGCCTATTTCACTGTCAAACCCGGTATCAAACTGCCTCTACGCAGAATATATGTCTCACCCAAGATCAAAAAAACCGCTCATTTAACCTACGTATAGGTATTAAAGGAGCGGTTTTCATAGTCTTTTAACGTTCTAATAGTGCTATTTAGGTCAACACGATATGGCAGCTTTGCCTATTTACTTGCACTGCCTTCTACAGGAACAACGGAGCTAGCGTGCGAGCCTTTAGGTCCACTTTCTACTTCATAGTCGACTTGCTGACCAGCCTTTAAGGTTCTGTAACCTTCCATTTGTATTGTGGAGTAGTGCGCAAAGATATCGCCTTCTTCACCTTCTGGACAAATAAAGCCAAACCCTTTGGCATTGTTAAACCATTTTACTGTACCTGTAGCCATGCTATACATCCCTCATGCATTTTGTTACTAACGTTGTTTATATCAAATCAATGTAAGTTCGATTGACATCATTCCCACCAACCAAAGTTGTTCAGTTGGCAGTTTGAATTTCAGACATTGCTTACGGAAATTAACGCTGCCCTGCGTACTTATTCCTTATTGTTAAATTTTCAAGCGTGTTATGAAACTGTATTAGAAAAACCTTTTAGCTCCAATGTAGCTAATGATTGAGCACAGTCAATAGTAAATTGGTATAAAAGTGATCAATTTTAATAACAAATCACACTTGAGATTTCCCACAAACTATTAACTAAATAGTAACTTAGAGCATTTCGTATCGTTATCGTCAATAGTTATGGCGTCTTTTTAATCAATCACATATGTTAATCCTGTGAATCGAGATCTTTTATTTGCAGCGATGGAAATGGTGGATTAGGCTCAGTATAGAGGAATATTTTTTGGTACTGTTTCTCGGTGAGGTTTCTTAGTACACCGTAAAGCGTGAATGTGGTAAATTTAAGTTACACAAACATTCACCACTTCCGAAAAATAACCCTTAGCAAAGCGATATGAGCAGAAACTTTGAATGGGCATCTCCAGGCTCAGATTTACTGGAGAAAGAAGCGACAAAAGTAAAGCCACCGGCAATGTATAACGTCGTACTGAATAACGATGACTACACGCCAATGGACTTTGTAATCGAGATCCTAGAGCGATTCTTCTCACTAGATATCGAAAAAGCAACGGAAGTGATGCTCAAGGTTCATTATGAAGGTAAAGCTATATGCGGCACATACAGTGCTGAAATAGCGGAAACAAAAGTAGCGCAAGTCACGATGTACTCAAAGGAAAATGAGCATCCGCTACTATGTACAATGGAGCAAGTATAAATTGCTCGAACAACACTGTTGTTCCCTTAGGAGGTACTTATGCTAAATAAAGAATTAGAGTCGAGTTTAAATGGCGCATTTGCTCGTGCGCGAGACAAGCGACATGAATTTATGACTGTCGAACACCTCCTACTAGCATTATTAGAAAATGATGCGGCCAAGGAAGCGCTCCAAGCTTGTCAGGCTGATCTCGATGCTCTTCGCAACGAGCTCGATATTTTTATTGATCAAACGACCCCACTTATCCCAGAAAGTGATGAAACTCGTGAGACCCAACCTACGTTGAGTTTCCAACGAGTACTTCAACGTGCTGTTTTTCATGTCCAATCTTCGGGTCGCAGTGAAGTAACAGGTGCTAATGTGCTTGTTGCTATTTTCAGTGAGCAAGAATCTCACGCAGCGTATCTCCTTAAGAAAAACGACATTAGCCGTTTAGATATCGTTAACTTCATCTCACACGGTATTACTAAAGCCAGTAATGAAGGCGATAGTGCTTCATCATCAGACTCATTTGGTGGTGCAGAGAATGCCGAAGAAGCTAATTCAGAAGACCGTTTAGAAAACTTTGCGACCAACTTAAATGAAGTTGCTAAGCAAGGTAACATTGATCCACTAATCGGCCGTGATAAAGAGCTTGAGCGAACTATTCAAGTCCTATGTCGTCGTCGTAAAAACAACCCTCTACTCGTTGGTGAAGCGGGTGTAGGTAAAACGGCTATTGCTGAAGGTCTTGCATGGCGTATCGTTGAAGGACAAGTGCCTGAAATTATTCAGAGTAGCGTAATTTACTCTCTAGATATTGGTTCACTGCTTGCAGGTACTAAGTATCGTGGTGATTTTGAGAAACGTTTTAAAGCGATTCTTAAGCAACTAGAGAAAGAAGAAGACGCAATTCTGTTCATCGATGAAATCCATACCATTATTGGTGCGGGCGCAGCATCGGGTGGTCAGGTAGATGCGGCTAACCTAATCAAGCCACTATTAAGCAGTGGTAAGTTGCGTTGTATCGGTTCTACGACCTACCAAGAATACAGCAGTATTTTTGAGAAGGAGCGCGCGCTATCTCGTCGTTTCCAAAAAATCGATATTGTTGAGCCTTCATTAGATGATACGACTAAGATTCTGATTGGCTTGAAGCCAAAATATGAAGCGCACCACGAAGTACGTTACACCAACAAGGCGTTACGTGCGGCTGTGGAGTTGTCTGCGAAATACATTAACGAACGTCACCTTCCTGATAAGGCGATCGATGTTATTGATGAAGCGGGTGCTCGTAGTCGGTTAGCTCCAGCAAGCCGTCGTAAGAAGACAGTTAGCGTAGCGGACATTGAGTCAATGGTTGCGAAAATGGCTCGTATTCCAGAGAAGTCAGTATCGTCTTCAGACAAAGATACGCTGCAAAAGCTGGACGACCGCATGAAAATGTTGGTGTTCGGACAAGACCCAGCTATCGACGTATTGAGCGAAGCGATCAAGCTAACGCGTGCAGGACTTGGTGCTGACAATAAACCTGTTGGTTCATTTCTATTTGCAGGCCCTACAGGTGTAGGTAAAACTGAGGTGACGGTTCAACTATCTAAGCTAATGGGTATTGAGTTACTGCGCTTTGATATGTCTGAGTACGGTGAGCGTCACTCAGTGAGTCGCTTAATTGGTGCTCCTCCTGGTTATGTTGGATACGATCAAGGCGGTCTGCTAACGGATGCGGTTATTAAAAATCCGCACTCGGTTGTACTGCTTGATGAGATCGAGAAAGCTCACCCTGATATCTTCAACCTATTACTTCAGGTGATGGATAACGGTACGCTAACGGATAACAACGGTCGTAAAGCGGATTTCCGTAACGTGATCCTTGTGATGACGACTAACGCGGGTGTGGCTGAGACAGAGAAGAAATCGATCGGCCTGATCCAACAAGATCACGCACCAGATGCGATGGGCGAAATTAAGAAAGTCTTTACTCCTGAGTTCCGTAACCGTCTTGATAACATCATTTGGTTCAATAGTCTTGACCCAAGTGTGATTAGCCAAGTTGTCGACAAGTTCATTGTTGAGCTTCAGGTTCAGCTGGATGCTCGTGGCGTATCTCTAGAGGTTTCTGAAGATGCTCGTCACTGGTTAGCAGACAAAGGCTATGACAAGACAATGGGCGCTCGTCCAATGGGGCGTGTGATTCAAGAGAAGCTTAAGAAGCCTCTTGCGAATGAACTGTTGTTCGGTAGCTTAGTTGATGGTGGTACGGTTAAAGTAACACTTAAAAAAGACGAACTTCATTTTGTCTATGTTGGTGCTAAAGAAGAAGTGATGCACTAACAAAGAGGCAGATAGCTCTATAGCATAGGCATAAAACGCATGACTTAGGTTGTGCGTTTTTTTTATGTTTTGAAGATACGAGATACGAGATACGAAGAAAAGGGGTTAAGACAAAGTGGCAAACGGTAGGCAATAAAAAACGGAGCATTAAGCTCCGTTTCTTATCGTATTCGATAATTAAAAATTAACGAGCACGGAAGACGATGCGGCCTTTAGAAAGGTCGTATGGAGTCATCTCAACAGTTACTTTATCACCAGTAAGAATACGGATGTAGTTCTTACGCATTTTACCAGAGATGTGTGCTGTCACTACGTGACCGTTTTCAAGCTCAACACGGAACATTGTGTTTGGTAGAGTATCAAGGACAGTGCCTTGCATCTCGATTACGTCTTCTTTAGCCATCTAATCCTCTTTCGAAACTTGGCGGTTTTCAACGGCTTGATTGTGCCGTCAAAATCAAAATATGTAAAGTTGTGGCGTATTCTACCCTTGCCACCGCTGATTTACTAGCCTTTGATGACGTTGAAATCGTACTTTATAGTTCATAGCAGGGCATTCATCGATTTGATAACCCAAATATAGCCACTGTTGGTGTTCTTTCTGAGCATGTTGGATTTGGAACAAAACGCCGAGAGTGCCCATGGATATATCGATATCTGGATCGAAAAAGGTATAAAACGCACTGGTACAGTGAGACATCACATCGGTAACAGCTATGCCAACGAGGTCGGTCTCGTTGTAAATATGCATGAACTTAGTGGTTAACCACTCATTTTGAGAAAATTGCAGAAACTCTTCTTTTTTAGGTGGGTACATCGTGCCTGAACGATGACGCGTGGTGATATAACGGCTATATAAATCAAACCAGTTTTCATCCATTTTATCTTTGAGCTCCCAACGAAAGGACTTCGCCTTGTTGAGAATTCTTCGCTGACTTTTGGAAAACTTTACGTCGGGGATTGAAAGGCGAATCGCCTGACATGCTGAACAATTATCGCAATGTGGCTTATAGATAGTAGCGCCGCTGCGACGAAAACCATTCGCAAGCAGAACTTCATAATTT
This sequence comes from Vibrio sp. IB15, assembly GCF_016406055.1. Lineage (NCBI taxonomy): Bacteria > Pseudomonadati > Pseudomonadota > Gammaproteobacteria > Vibrionales > Vibrionaceae > Vibrio > Vibrio sp. IB15. Next base: position 24,272 of record NZ_JAEFCE010000019.1, on the reverse strand, counting down.
TCTGAGGTGTGCATGTGCTCATCAAGCGTGACTGCAACTCTCTCTTCAAGGTGTGGGAGATAGCTGCACGCGTGATTGTCTGTCAATCCAATTCTGATTTGTTGTAAATCTGGATTCATTAAGGCATATCCTCTAGCCATTGGTTTTCAAAGCATGCATCGTTAACAGGCTTATCTTTTAGTAATTGCAGAGAGCTGAGAAACTCTTCTCTTTCTACTTCTAATGCACCCAAAGACTCCAAGTGAGGGTTCATGACTTGGCAATCAATGAGCTTCCCTCCAGACTGAGCAAAGTGGTGACAAAAATACCATAATGCGATTTTCGAGGCATTGGTCTTTAAGCTAAACATCGATTCACCGCAAAAGACTTGTCCTCTTTGTAAGCCATACAGCCCACCGACTAGCTCGTCACCTTGCCATACTTCTACCGAGTGACAGAAGCCTAACGAAGCTAGCTCTCGGTAGGCGGCCTGCATGCCGCTGTTTAGCCAGGTCTCTTCTTCCGGTCTTAACGATGAGCAATAACCGATAACTCTATCCGTCGCTTGGTTGATGCTGATACGGTAATTATGTTTTCTTTGAAACTTTTTAAGACTTTTTGATGGTTTGAATGTCTTAGGATTAAATACCGCTCGTGGTGCTGGGCTCCACCAAAGTATAGGCTCACCTGGGCCATACCATGGAAATATACCGTGACTATAAGCATTTAAGATTCGCATTGGCGATAGATCTCCCCCAAAAGCAAGAAGGCCATTTGGCTCATCCAGTGCGTCGAAGGGAGATGGAAACTCTATACTAGTAGTATCGAGTTCAGTTAGGTATATAGTCATAAGTACCGCGTAACAGATTAATCACTGACCATGAGGTCATTAGGAGTTCTACCATGAAGAAGTTGCTTTGGATTTTACTTGTTTTGCCCATGTTGGCAAATGCAGCTTATAACCGAAATCAAGCTCGACCGGTGAATGAGGTTGTTTATGGTGAGATTGATACCGTGAGATATATTACTCAACAAGAGATAGTGGAATCGAAAGCGAGCGGCTGGGAGACACTATTAGGTGCTGCGATTGGTGGTTTAATTGGTAACCAATTTGGTGGTGGTACAGGTAAAGAAGTAGCAACGGCTGTCGGTGCTGTTGCTGGGGCTGGAATCGCTCGTAACCGAGGTAATAGCCAATATCGCGTGGAGTATAAATTGGTTGAACTGCTGGTTAAAACCAAAGATGACAAGCTCGTCAATATCATCCAAGACGTCGATAGCACGATGTTGTTTAACCGAGGTGACGACGTGAGAATCCTCTATTTTTCAGATGGTGTTCGCGTTGATCTCGTGTACTAGTATAAAAATACGATCGGTTGGCTAATTAATCACCTTTTTGAAGGGGATTAGCTCTGGAGTTCATTGGAAAAGTTCGTTAGTCTGCAAGTACGAAGAATTATTCATCACCCGAAAATAAATACTCGCCAGTGACTTCGGGTGGTACAAGGACTAAAAGATTTAATGGAAAGCCTTACGTTACAACCAATTCAAAAAGTGAGTGGGGAAGTTAACCTACCTGGCTCAAAAAGTGTTTCTAACCGTGCGCTTCTTTTGGCTGCGCTTTCAACTGGAACGACTCGCCTAACTAACTTATTAGACAGTGATGACATTCGCCACATGTTGAATGCTCTGACCCAGTTAGGCGTTGATTATCAGCTATCAGCGGACAAAACCGTATGTGAAGTGACGGGCGTTGGTGGTGCATTTTCAAGTGACAAAGCACTCGAACTTTTCTTAGGTAACGCAGGTACTGCGATGCGTCCGCTTGCGGCTGCGCTTTGTTTAGGTCGTGGTGAATACGTCCTAACTGGTGAACCGCGCATGAAAGAGCGCCCGATTGGCCACCTAGTGACCGCTCTACGAGAAGCTGGCGCTGACGTTGAATATTTAGAAAATGAAAACTACCCACCGTTAAAAATCACAGGCACGGGTCTGAAAAGCGGTACGGTTTCGATCGACGGTTCTATTTCTAGCCAATTTTTGACTGCATTTTTGATGGCAGCACCGTTAGCAGAAGGTGAAGTGACCATCAAAATTGAGGGTGAATTGGTTTCTAAACCATACATCGATATCACGCTACACATTATGAAACAATTTGGTGTGGACGTGATCAACAACGATTACCAAGAGTTTGTCATTCCAACGGGGCAATCATACAAAGCACCAGGTGATTTCCTTGTCGAGGGCGATGCATCTTCCGCGTCTTACTTCCTAGCAGCAGCTGCGATTAAAGGTGGTGAAATTAAGGTAACGGGGATTGGTAAAAACAGTATCCAAGGTGATATCCAATTTGCTGATGCACTTGAACAAATGGGTGCTGAAATTGAATGGGGTGATGACTACGTTATCTCTCGTTGTGGTGAGCTGAAGGGCATTGATATGGACTACAACCACATTCCTGATGCAGCGATGACGATTGCGACCACTGCACTGTTTGCAAAAGGCACAACAGCGATTCGTAACGTCTACAACTGGCGTGTGAAAGAGACCGATCGTCTTGCGGCCATGGCAACCGAACTACGTAAAGTGGGTGCTGAGGTAGAAGAGGGTGAAGACTACATCATCGTTAATCCAGTGGCTGAATTGAAACATGCGGCGATTGATACTTACGATGATCACCGTATGGCAATGTGTTTTTCGTTGGTCGCGCTAAGTGATACGCCGGTAACGATTAATGATCCGGGTTGTACATCAAAGACATTCCCTGACTACTTCGACAAGCTGAAGATGCTGAGTCAATAAGAACGCTAAGTTGATAAAACTCAGGAAGTAAAAAAGCTTGCCTAAATGGCAAGCTTTTTAATTACTGCTGAAGCGTAAATTCTTTTGAAAGATGGTGCGCTAAGTATTTAAACATGTTAAATACTGCGGTTGTATTCTCTGTCGGCATCCCATTGCTGTCTAGGAAGTATTCGCCTTTGAAGACGAGTACATCGTCTTTCTCTACTACGCTGTTTGCGCGCATGCCTTCAATGTAGTCATCATGTGATTGGATAATTTGGTTTGCGATAAGCAGTAAATCAAATTCTGCTATTACTTTCTTTGTCATGAGTTTATCTCTGATAACTGAATATAACGTTGAGTTTATGATGTCGAACTAGAAATTCAATGATTTCACAACCGATTAAGAGAGTCTTTTCGAATATCCACAATTTATTTTGTGATTTATGGCAAAAATAATGGAATGGGGCTCGCGTTCGATTCATGGACAAGCTTAGTATGAGCCCGTTTAGAGTTAATGCCTGATGAATAGGCCCTTGCTAGTATTCTTTTCGAGTACTTTATAGCTTCTTTATATTGTGACCCTTTTATCTGTGAGTCGACGAATTGTCGAGCGATCAGATCCAATTTTGAAAAAAGCGGTTGATCTTCTAGTAATCTCGCACAATAGTAAAAAAAGAAGCAATGAATTTAGAATATCATGCGTAAAAGCCCACAAGTTAAATTGTTGGTGCTAAAGCATCGTGATTAAGGACGTTAGAGTCAATATGGGTAAATCGCTCGTTATAGTGGAGTCGCCGGCCAAGGCTAAAACTATCAATAAATACCTTGGCAAAGACTTTGTCGTTAAGTCGAGTGTAGGTCACGTACGTGATTTACCAACGGCAGGTCAAAGTACTGGTAAAAAGGCTGCTGCAGTTTCAACAAAGGGTATGAGCCCAGAAGAAAAAGCTCGTATCAAGAAAGAAAAAGATCGCAAAGCTCTTATCAAAAAGATGGGTATTAACCCGTATAAAGAGTGGGAAGCAAATTACCAAGTATTACCGGGTAAAGAAAAAGTTGTTGCTGAACTGCAAAAACTGGCTGAGAACGCAGACCATGTTTATCTCGCAACCGATTTGGACCGCGAAGGAGAAGCTATCGCATGGCACCTTCGTGAGATCATCGGTGGCGATGAAACGCGATACAAGCGAGTGGTGTTTAACGAAATCACCAAGAACGCAATTCAACAAGCTTTTGAAACTCCAGGTGAGCTAAACATCGATGGCGTAAACGCACAGCAAGCACGACGTTTTATGGACCGTGTTGTTGGCTTTATGGTGTCACCTCTGCTTTGGAAGAAAGTAGCACGAGGCCTATCCGCTGGCCGTGTTCAATCAGTGGCTGTAAAGCTTCTTGTTGAGCGTGAGCGCGAGATCAACGCCTTTATTCCAGAAGAGTTCTGGGATGTGCATGCTGATACAAAAACAGCAGAAAAAACAGATTTTAGACTTCAAGTCGCACAAAAAGACGGTGTTGCGTTTAAACCTGAAAATGAAGCGCAAACGCAAGCTGCATTGAGTGTTCTTGAGAAAGCACAATACGAAGTATGTAAGCGTGAAGACCGCCCAACGAAGAGTAAGCCGTCTGCACCGTACATTACTTCAACGCTTCAACAAGCTGCGAGTACTCGTCTTGGTTATGGCGTAAAGAAAACCATGATGTTGGCGCAACGCCTATATGAAGCGGGCTACATTACTTATATGCGTACTGACTCAACCAACTTGAGTTCAGAAGCGGTAGAAGCAGCTCGTGAATACATCGGTTCTGAGTTTGGTGCAGAGTACCTGCCACCTAAAGCGCTTGTATACGGTAGCAAAGAGGGCGCTCAAGAGGCTCACGAAGCGATTCGTCCTTCAAGCGTTGATGTTAAGTCAGAAGACTTAAATGGCGTAGACGCAGACGCACACAAGCTTTACTCGCTGATCTGGAATCAATTCGTAGCGTGTCAAATGACCCCTGCGCAGTACGACTCAACAACAGTAAGCGTTAAAGCTGAAGAGTACACGCTAAAAGCGAAAGGTCGTATCCTTAAATTCGACGGCTGGACTCGTGTTCAACGTCCGATGGGTAAAAACGAAGATACGATCCTGCCTGCAGTACAAATTGGCGATAAGTTGGATCTTATTGCATTGGATCCTAAGCAACACTTTACTAAGCCACCGGCTCGTTTCACTGAAGCGGCGCTTGTTAAAGAACTTGAGAAACGTGGTATCGGTCGTCCTTCAACATACGCGTCGATCATCTCTACCATTCAAGATCGTGGTTACGTGAAAGTTGAGCAGCGTCGTTTCTATGCTGAGAAGATGGGTGAAATTGTTACTGACCGTCTAGACGGCAGCTTCAATGACCTAATGAACTACGACTTTACGGCTCGTATGGAGCAGAAGTTAGACCAAATCGCTGAAGGCGAAGCAAGCTGGAAAGGCGTGCTAGATAATTTCTTCAAAGATTTTACCGGTGATTTGGAAAAAGCGGACCTCGACGAAGATGCAGGCGGCATGAAGCCAAATCACATCGTTGAAACCGATATTGAGTGTCCAACTTGTGGCCGTAATATGGGTATTCGTACTGCTTCGACAGGCGTATTCCTAGGCTGTTCTGGTTATGCACTTCCACCAAAAGAGCGTTGTAAGACAACGATTAACCTTGGTGATGAAGAAGGTATTATCAACGTTCTTGAAGAAGATGTTGAAACCGCAGCCCTTCGTGCTAAAAAGCGTTGCCCGATCTGTGAAACGGCAATGGACGCTTATCTGATTGATGACAAGCGTAAGATGCATGTATGTGGTAACAACCCGAACTGTGAAGGTTACGTAGTTGAACACGGCGAATTCAAAGTAAAAGGCTATGATGGCCCGCTTGTTGAGTGTGACAAGTGTGGTTCAGATATGGTTCTGAAGAATGGTCGTTTCGGTAAGTACATGGATTGTACGAGTGAAGATTGTAAGAACACTCGTAAGATTTTGAAAAACGGCGAAGTTGCGCCACCAAAAGAAGACCCAGTACATTTCCCTGAACTTCCATGTGAAAATTCAGACGCGTACTTTGTGCTTCGTGATGGTGCTTCTGGTCTATTCATGGCAGCAAGTAACTTCCCTAAATCACGTGAAACTCGTGCTCCTTTAGTGGAAGAATTAGTTCGCTTTAAAGACCGTATTTCACCGAAGTTCCAATACCTAACGACAGCTCCAGTGGCTGATCCAGACGGTAAGCCGACAGTGGTTCGTTTTAGTCGTAAGACAAAAGAGAACTACGTTCGTACAGAAGTGGATGGTAAGCCTTCTGGTTGGACCGCCTTGTACATTGACGGTAAATGGGAAGTAACGGATAAACGTAAAAAGCCCAAAGAAAAGTAACTGAACGTTATTGATATAAAAAGCAGCCAATAGGCTGCTTTTTTTCGACTTATATATGACTAATTATGCAACTGATTGAAATTAAGTCTTAGTTGTAATCTTTTATTAAATTCATAGCGTAAAATAAATCAAGAGATTAGTCACACAATCTTATGTAACTGTAACGAATGTGTAACTTAATTAGAATATTGTAACTCACAGATCAGTGTTTAGTTGTATACCTGATGTGTGTTGGGTGTTAATGTAATGTTTCGCTCAAACAGTGTAATGTGAGCTGCTTTAAGTCTTAGGAAAGCAATCAGCTTACATAGCACAGAATGGCGTATTAAAAATTGAAATCGGCTGGAAAGTCGATAACGTATATAAAACCAAGTGCAAACAATAGTGCACGAAAAACAACGTTTGGCTTAGGATACTGTCACTGTATGTGAATGGATATTCGCTAAGTACCGAAATCATTGTCAGTGCTCATCCCCCAGAGGAAGATACCTCTACGAGTACTGACATCGACAAGCTATAAATATATGGAGAATAAAATGGCTGGTGTATTGGGAATGATTCTTGCTGGTGGTGAAGGCTCTCGCTTAAGACCTTTAACTGAATCGCGCAGCAAACCCTCGGTTCCTTTCGGTGGTAGTTACCGCTTAATTGATTTCGCTTTAAATAACTTCGTTAACGCGGATCTAATGAAGATCTATGTATTAACGCAGTTCAAGTCACAGTCACTGTTCCACCATATGAAAAAAGGTTGGAATATCAGTGGTATAACAGATCGTTTTATCGACCCAATCCCTGCTCAAATGCGTACGGGTAAGCGTTGGTATGAAGGCACGGCAGATGCGATCTACCAAAACCTTCGCTTTATGCAGTTAGAAGAACCAGATCAAGTTTGTATCTTTGGTTCTGACCACATCTACAAAATGGATATTAAGCAAATGCTTGATTTCCACAAAGAGAAGAAAGCAGCACTAACGGTTTCAGCTCTACGTATGCCTTTGGCTGAAGCATCAGAGTTCGGTGTTATCGAAGTTGATGCGGAAGGGCGTATGATTGGCTTTGAGGAGAAGCCTGCAAACCCTAAACCAATTCCAGGTGACCCAGACTCCGCATTGGTTTCTATGGGTAACTACGTATTTGAAGCAAATGAGCTTTTTGCAGAGCTCGTTGAAGATGCAGATCGTGAAGGTTCTTCACATGACTTTGGTAAAGACATTATCCCTAACATGTTCCCACGTGGTGATGTGTTTGTGTATGACTTCAGCACCAACCGCATTACTGGCGAGAAAGAAGAAGTTTACTGGCGTGATGTAGGTACGATTGACGCGTACTGGCAAGCGCACATGGATCTTCTTGAGAAAGATGCACCATTCTCACTATACAACCGCAAGTGGCCACTGCACACTTACTATCCACCATTACCACCTGCGACGTTTACAGACTCGGCTAATGGTCGTGTTCAAATCATCGATAGCTTAGTGTGTAACGGTAGTTATGTTCGTGGTTCTCGTATCGAGAAGTGTGTACTTGGCTTCCGTAGCAATATTGCATCAGCGTGTGACATCAGTGAGAGTATCTTATTGGGCGACGTAAAAGTGGGCGAGGGCTGTGTACTTCGTCGTGTTATCGTCGATAAAGATGCAGACATCGCACCGGGCACACAGATTGGTGTAAACCTGAAAGAAGACAAAAAGCATTACCACGTCTCTGACGATGGTGTAGTAGTAATCCCTAAAGGAGCACGAGTTGGTTACTAAGACTCTCTCGGTACTTTTTGTAGCGTCTGAAGTAGAAGGCTTGATTAAGAGCGGTGGCTTGGCTGATGTAGCCAAGGCACTGCCTAAAGCGTTACAAACACTCGAACAGGACGTTCGAGTGACCATCCCCGCTTATCGCAACATCCCAAATATTGATTCTGCAGAAGTTGTTCTATCGACAGAGCTCGATCATTGGCCGCATACGGCTTATCAAGTTAAGAAGTTAATTGTTGAAGGCGTACAAGTGTTTGGTATTGAATGTGCTAAATACTTCGACCGTCCAGAAATGTACGCTGAAAATAATCAGGCTTATGCTGATAATGGTGAGCGTTTTTCGTTCTTCAGCGCAGCATGTTTGGATATGCTTCCTAAGCTTGGTTTCCAACCTGATATTATTCATGCGAACGATTGGCATACTGGCTTTGTTCCTTTCTTGCTTAAATCTCGCTACCAACAGCATGAATTCTTTGAGAACACGCGCAGTGTCATTTCAATCCACAACGCGGTGTTCAAAGGCGTATTCTCATACGATGAGCTGCAATGTCTTCCTGAAATGCACAGTCGTAATGTTCCTGAAGTTGCGGTCAGTGATACGCACGTGACTATGCTTAAAGCCGGTGTACTATGCGCAGATAAAGTGAACGCAGTAAGCCCAACGTACGCGGAAGAGCTAAAAACAGAGCTTGGTAGTCATGGCATGGCGGCTGAGTTTCAACGTAGAGCTTCAGACTTAGTCGGAATCCTAAATGGTTGTGACTACGGTGCTTGGAATCCAGAAACGGATGCATTTCTTCCTCGTAAATACAAAGCGACCAAACACAGCATGGCGCGTGGAAAATCAGCGTGTAAACAGAAGCTTCAACAAGAAGTCGGCTTACCGGTCATCGATTGCGCAGTGTATGGGATGGTTTGTCGCTTAACGAACCAGAAAGGCGTTCACTACTTGTTGCCTATCATTGAACAATTCTTGAAGAATGATCTTCAGATTGTGATTGTAGGTACGGGTGACCCTGTTTTAGCGAGCCAACTTAAAGAGCTATCAGCGCTGCATTCAGACAAATTCTCTTTTGTAGAGGCATACAACAATGAATTAGCGCATCTAGTTGAAGCGGGTTCTGACTTTTTCTTGATGCCTTCTGAGTTTGAACCTTGTGGTTTAAACCAGATCTACAGTATGGCTTATGGCACCTTACCGATCGTTCGCTCTGTCGGTGGTCTAAAAGACAGTGTGAATGATTATGACGAGGATCCTGAAGTGGCGACCGGCTTTGCTTTTGAAGAGCCGACTCCGCAGGCTTTGTTGGCCGTTTTACACCGTTCGTTGCTGCTTTACGCACAAAACCCATCTGAAATTAAGCGTGTTCAGCTTTATGCGATGCAACAAGACTTTAGTTGGGAAGATGCTGCGAAAGAGTATTTAACGATGTATCACTCGGCATTTTAACGCTCTGTTTTAGCTGATGCACAGCAATTGTCTTTAATGAAAGAGGCGCTCTAATAATAGGGCGCCTTTTGCTATCTGGTCTGAGTACATCACGTTTAGAAAGACAAAGCTTGCAAACTCATTTAAGTCAGGTAGAAAAGGAAGTGAAGCATTCACAGCGCTAATGATAGGTTTGACACTATTATCACCTAATCTTCTTAATTGCGTGATATCCTTAGCCATCGCCTTGTGATGAGGCTTAGCTCCATTTTAATAATTAAAGCGATAGGTATGTCTGAAAGTTTATTATTTCATAAAACATTTACTCACCCTACTAGCGATGAGTGGGTGGTATTTGTGCATGGTGCCGGAGGTAGCTCCTCTATTTGGTTCAAGCAGATCAAGGCGTATAAACAGCATTTCAACCTGCTCCTCATTGACCTGAGAGGGCATGGTAAATCAGACAACATACTTAAAGAGCTGATATCAAACCGTTATACATTCAAAGCTGTCACGCTCGATATTCTTAAAGTATTAGACCACCTTAAAATCCGCTCCGCACACTTCGTTGGTATGTCGTTAGGAACCATTATTGTCCGTAATGTTGCGGAGTTAGCGGCAGGGCGCGTGCGTTCAATGGTATTAGGTGGTGCGGTAACTAAACTCAACACTCGCTCGCAAGTATTGGTTAAGCTAGGAAATCTAAGCAAACATATCATTCCTTACATGTGGCTTTATAGCCTTTTTGCTTACATAGTGATGCCACAAAAAAGCCAAAAAGAGTCTCGTCACCTGTTTATTCGTGAAGCCAAAAAGCTGTGTCAAAAAGAGTTTAAGCGTTGGTTTATATTGACGGCTGATGTGAACCCCTTAATGAAATATTTCAAAGATAGGGAGTTACCGATACCAACCCTTTATCTGATGGGAGAGCGTGACTACATGTTCATCAAGCCCGTTAAAGAAATGGTTGAGGCGCACGAGTCGAGTGAACTGGTCGAAATTGCTAACTGTGGTCATGTGTGTAACGTTGAAAACCCTGAAGAATTTAACCAGCACTCTATCGAGTTTATCCAAAAGCAAATCCAGTGATTTCTAAGTCGGTCATTTGAACTCATAATAGAATTGAAATAAAAACGGGAAGCTATTTGTAGCTTCCCGTTTTTGTTTTGAGGATAAATCAAATGAAGCGGCTAAGACCTCATTAAGCTCGTCTACTCAGGAGAGTTAGCTCCGCATTGCCAACAAGAACCAAATTGTGCCTCGTTCACTTCATGACATTCACTGCAGCGCCACTCTTCATAGATGATAGAATCTTGCTGTTTTTGGTAGTCATTGACAATAGCACGCGCCTTAGTGGCCATTTCTGGCTCATATAGCCATACGTATGGGTCAGTTTCTTCTGTGAACGGGATTTCCCCTTTCAAACCAAACAAACCCTCACCACGGACTTCACAGGCAATATTCTCACTTTCTAGGAGTCCGCAGATGATATGTGCCTCTGTCGGATTTGATGCACTGAAGATTTTCATTGATATAGAACCTTATCCGGCCACAATTATTATTCCGTAACCGGTGCTGAACGAAACTTGCTCATCAACCATTTAGCGATAATTGGGAACACCCCTAATAATGCAAATGACAATAGTACAGAAGGTGAAACGATGCCTGAAAGCGAATCAATTTCTGCGAGTTGGGTACCAGCATTCAAGAAGACTGCAGTACCAGGCAACATGCCGATTTGGCTTGTTACATAGTAGCGAGTCACCGACATGGGTGTTAAGCCCATCAACAGGTTGATAAGGAAAAACGGAAACACTGGGATAAGTCGCAAAGAAAACAAGTAAAATGCGCCATCTTTTTCAACGCCTTTATTAATCGTAGTGAGTTTGTCGCCAAACTTAGTTTGAATCCAGTCTCGCAGTAGGTAACGACTACTCAAAAAGGCAAGAGTTGCGCCTATTGCACTGGCGAAAGATACTAATAACAAACTATTCCAGAAGCCAAACAGCGCAGCACCAAGTAGTGTAACAACGGCTGCTCCCGGGATGGAGAAGGCGGTGATCAATACATATGCGATAAAGTACGTCGCCGCGGCGGCAATAAAGTTACTTTCAATGTAGTCGTTTAGCACCGCTTGCTGTGCTTTGGCGTTTTCGAGCGTGAGGTATTGGCCAAAATTAATGCCTAATAAAAAGATCGTTACGACCAATACAATACCTAATATCATTTTCTTACTCATTGATACTTCCTCAAATTTTCAATGCAGACCATTAGTATAGATAGACAAGCAAAGCATAGATTAACTTTCACTAGATATAAAAAAAGCCGCAGAAATGCGGCTTAGTTGTATAAAAAGGTGTACTGAAAATGTTAATTGACGCGACTGATAAGCTCTTCACGACGTTGCTGCGGGATAACCGACCAATGGGTGCCATTGATCGCCCCCTCTAGTGCCCAAAGCAGTTCAATACTGACGGAGGACGCATGAGATTCCTTGATGGCATTAAATGCGTTTACAGAGCCAGATTCATATAAACGTTCTACGGAATCAATTCCAGCTTTCTTCAACATGCGCTCGGTGGCGAGTCGAAGATTCGGGAGGTCTTTGAGTCGAGTTGGCTTAGCAGCGGACTGTTCAGCTTTCTCTTCTTTTGCAAAGCCCAGAGATGTAGTCGCAAGCTGCAAGATTTTCTCTTGGTCTTGCCATAAGCCTTCGGGTAGAGCGAAATATTTAGTTACGACAGGGAAACCACGCTTTTTGTAGACGTACGGTTGAAACCCTTGTTGCTCGAACTGTTTTGTTGTGCCTTTGTCTGCTCGTATGTGCAACTGGTCATTAACAACCAGAGCAAACATAGTGTCATCAGCAAAAAGACCGAATCCACCAAACATTGAGCGTGACTTTATTTTTCCTAGGGGCTCAAATAACTTCATTGAGTCCTTTAGTATCGGTTTATCCATGTTATTTATCTCGGTGTATTTGAACTACGCCACCAAATAAGCAGGTCCGAGAGATTAGCAAAATGTTGCAATTACATTGTCAATAAGCCGTAAATTACTAAATTATTAGTAGTTACTGCATTTTGCCATCGGTAACCCCGCTACCATACCAACGAGTGGTTTAGGCCGGAAGCTTTGCGTCTCACCTTTTCAAGTGATTTGCCCTGTGCGTGACTGATTGAATAGAATAAAGTTTTTGTTGAATGAGGCTCACACTTGTTATTTCAAAGTGTGATGTTGCTTCAATTAATGATCTTTATCATATGAAACTAGGTTTATTTTAGTTGCTGATAAAAAAAACGCACCCAAAGGTGCGCTTGATGAAAATAAACTCAATTTATCAGTTAATTTAACGTTTTAACTGTACTACGTTCAACAATTTCTGGGTGCATTTCGAAGACGCGTTTTTCATGGTCTTTGTCTTTAATACGCTCAAGCAGAATTTCGAAGGCGTTCTTACCGACACGGCGCTTCGGTTGGTGAACGGTAGTCAATGGTGGAGAGAAGTACTCAGCCAGTTCGATGTTATCGTAGCCAATGATAGAGATATCTTCAGGGATACGGATGCCTTTCTGCTGTAGGCGGCTCATCAAGCCTAGTGCCATGGTATCGTTGAAACAGAATACAGCTGTCGGGCGATCTTCCATCTCAACAATTTTGTCAGCGGCTAGAACGGCAGTATCACACTCAAAGTTACCTTCGATGATCATGTCGTCATTTGCAGTAATGTTAGCTTCTTCCAAAGCGCGCTTGTAACCAGCGATACGCTCCACACACGCCGCTTTGTCTAAGTGGCCACTTAAACAAGCAATCTTTGAGTGACCGCGGTCGATTAGGTATTTAGTCGCTAGGTAGCCACCTTCTTCAGAGTTATCGATGATCTTATCTGCTTGAGAACTCTCCGGGCCCCAGTCCATGACTACTTTAGGGATGTCAGCGTGACGGTCTAACATCTCTCTCAGTTCTTCAGTTAGGTCTGAACACATAACCAAGATGCCATCTACACGTTTCTCTGCAAGCATTCGAATGTAGTCACGTTGCTTCTCATAGATACCACCCGTGTTACACAGGATCAAAGTGTAACCTTGACGGTAGCAGTAGCTCTCAACACCATCGATAACTTCTGAGAAGAATAGGTTGGTTGATTGAGTCACTAGCATGCCGATGGTTCGTGTTGAATTACACTTCAAACTACGAGCAACAGCACTTGGTGCATAGTTTAATTCGTCTACCGCTTTATTTACTTTTTCTTGAGTCGCTTCTGCAACAAAGCGTGTTTTGTTGATTACGTGAGAAACGGTTGTGGTTGATACGCCTGCTAAGCGAGCGACATCTTTTATAGTGGCCATGGTTTTATCCTATTAGAAGCTACTTTCCCCAAAGTACGGAGTGAAGTAGCCGTTAAGCTACCTAACTAAGAGCTTAAATTTGTAGGGCTCTTTGGGTACTAAAGTGTTAAAAAACAAAAAACCGCTAGTGAGCGGCTTGTTTTAACACCGAAATGCTCTGAACTTAATAAGCATAGCATTTCGTGAATGTTTCATATTTTATCGTTTGCGGTCACAATTCTAGACTGACTAGAAAATACTCGCAATACAATTCACCCAGAAATCCGGGTGAATTGTCACATTCTACGGAATTTATTTACCTAGTCATCAGTTAAGCTTATTCACCAGCTAAATATTGAGCATCTAATTGACAGAAAGCCATTAGCAGAGAAGATACAGCAGCGTAGAAACCGAATTCATCAACATCGTGACACTTAACGTTGAATTTCGGGATCCAAGTTAATAGCTGTTGCTCGATAAATTGTTGCTGAACTTCGAACGATTTTTCTAGTACTTCTTCTGATTCTGTTTCATTAGAATGAATGATTAGGTTACCTAAGAAGTCGAGTTCGATAGCGATGTGGTCTGCTGGTTCTTTTAGATCTTGGTTAACCACTAGGTTGTGCTTAGCCATGATCTCTTCCATCTCTTTCGCTGGTTTATCGTTTAATAGGCCAGTTTCACCGATGTACATTGAAGCATAAGGAAGGGCGCCATGCTTATCTGTCTTTAGGAAAAGGTCGCAAAAGTCAGCAGACAGTTCTAGTTGTGCATCTTCGCGAGTTTGTAGGCGGTTCAGTGCATCAACTAACTTATCAATAGCAGGCTTTAGAGTTTCATTTTCGCCTAAACCAGTTAAGAAAGAACGAATTTCAACAGAGTGGTAGTGGTCAAGTTCGTCTTGAGTGAGCTCTTTGGCGAATAAGCTTGATAGCCACCAGTAAATTTCTGCTCTTTGCTCATTGAACGCTTTCGTATCTTTCATTACATAGATCCTGATTTAGTCTTGTGGTGTCTTTTCGCACACCAAGGCTGATGACGAGGTTATTTGCGAAATGCAAAGTTACTCGTTAGTAGTAATGCCTATATTGAATTGTGCTAGACGACAAATAGCAAGGTTTAAGATTGTCTTGTATCAAAAAAAATCCATGTTTCTGGCATTTATCTTCAGTACCACTAGAATTGTTACTAGTTATGAATAGAATAGTCACCGAAACTATTAAATAAGAAAAGTGGTGTAGATGAGCTATCACGTATTAGTCGTAGAAGATGATGTGGTGACCCGTAGTAAACTGGTTGGTTATTTCCAGAACGAAGGTTATACAGTTAGCGAGGCCGAGAGCGGTGCTCAAATGAGAAGCGTGTTAGAAGAAAACAATGTTGACCTCATTATGCTGGACATCAACTTACCAGGCGAAGATGGATTGATGCTAACTCGCGAATTACGCAGTCAATCTGACATTGGAATTATTTTAGTTACTGGACGCACGGATAGCATCGACAAAATTGTTGGCCTTGAAATGGGCGCTGACGATTACGTTACTAAACCCTTCGAACTTCGCGAGTTATTAGTTCGAGTTAAAAATCTACTTTGGCGCATTTCTGCTGCTCGTAAAACGACAGCAGGTGAGGCTGAAGAGTCACAAGATGAGTCAGTGGTTCGTTTTGGTGAGTGGACATTTGATATCCCTCGTCGTGCGTTAAGCAAAAACGGCGAGCCGGTAAAACTGACGAAAGCGGAATACGAACTATTGGTTGCGCTGTCTTCTTACCCTAATCAGGTATTAAGCCGCGAACGTATTCTTAATATGATCAGCCACCGTGTTGACGCGCCGAACGACCGTACTATTGATGTACTGATTCGTCGTATGCGCGCAAAAATGGAGTTCGATCCGAAGAACCCACAAATTTTTGTGACAGTGCACGGCGAAGGTTACATGTTTGCTGGTGACTAGATTCTTAAAGAGCCCTTAGTCAGCAAGAGAACTCAAACTTAAAAA
Source organism: Vibrio sp. IB15 (assembly GCF_016406055.1). Taxonomy (NCBI): domain Bacteria; kingdom Pseudomonadati; phylum Pseudomonadota; class Gammaproteobacteria; order Vibrionales; family Vibrionaceae; genus Vibrio; species Vibrio sp. IB15. The sequence goes on along the minus strand of NZ_JAEFCE010000019.1, from coordinate 8,609 downwards.
GCCGAGACATCATTGATGTATCGGCTTTTTTATTCTTTTGGGATTTTATGTCGTTTGCCTATTGAGGCTGTGCTGCCGAAAAGGCGTTGTCGTCTTCAGCTAAGCTAGAAGCTTCAGGTATTACGATTGGCTCTTCAGCAACATCGCTACTGGTGTCTAACCAGTCGCGTAGGCTTTGCCAAACTAATCCCATTGTCTCGTGCCAGTAACGTTCTGTCTGTTCCAGATAAATCGCTTTAGGCATGTATTTGTTCCAAGGTTCTACTATGCCGCCTTGAGCAAGGTAGTTGGTTGGCGCTGGCAATGGTTTCATACCTGCTGCATTAAATTCGTTCAGAGCGCGTGTCATGTGGCTTGCTGAAGTCACCAATACCATTTTTTTGTTTTTCACGAACGCTGCTGCTTGGCGAGCTTCTTCCCAGGTATCTTTGGCTGTTTCCAGTAAAATGATGTCAGGTTTTGCCACGCCAAGTGCTAAGGCTACCTTAGCCATCATTCTTGCGTTACTGACCTCTGTACCAGCACCGTAGCCAGACAAAATCAGTTTAGCGCCAGGGTAGAGGCGTAAAATACGAATCCCTTCACTTAAACGCATCAAGCCTTTTCTGTTCAGTTCAGATGTTGGTGGGATCTGATCATCAACGACGTGTCCGCTACCAAGAACCATCACGTAATCGACAGTCTCATCGACCGGTAAAAATGCAGTGTGCTGCCTTTCCATTGGCATTAATAGTTGACTAGAAACTGGTTGGAAAGCGATTAGGAAAATGCCACAGAGGGCAGAGAGGGTAATTAAGCAACCAGTCTTTCTTTTAGTAGTAAACATCACTAGGGCTAAGCCCAGAAATGCGAGAATTAACATTGCTGGTAGTGGCATCAATAATGAAGACACTACTTTTTTCAGCTCAAACATATCCGAATAGTCCGAAAAAACATCACTTAGTAGTAAAAAGAGACATCGCCTCTTTATTCCTGAAATTCCTGTGACAGAATAGCAGGCACGATAGGACATAATAACTCAAGTAGCTGTGACTGAAGACCGTAATTTCGACGATATTGCCCACAAATTTGCAAAAAATATTTACGGCTCCGACAAAGGAGAGATCCGTCAGATCATCGTATGGGAAGATTTAGAACAAGCTTTGAGCAAGTTTGAAGGTTCTGCTTCTCCATTGCATGTGCTTGATGCCGGAGGCGGGTTGGCACAGATGTCGCAAAAAATTGCGGCGCTTGGTCATAAGGTTTCTCTATGTGATCTGTCTTCTGAGATGCTAAAGCTGGCTCAAGAAGGGATCACCGAAGCGGGGCTGTTAGAGCAATATCAGTTTATCCATTCTCCGGTACAAAAAGTGGCAGAGCATCTCGATGATAAAGTTGATTTTGTGATGTTTCATGCCGTTATGGAGTGGCTGGCCAACCCTAAAGAAGCACTCGATTTGCTACTTGAACAAGTTAAACCAGGTGGTGTTGCCTCGATAATGTTTTACAACCACCACGGATTAGTCCTGAAAAATGTGATTTGTGGCAACATTCCTCATGTATTGAATGGGATGCCACATCGAAAACGGTTTAAGCTGCAACCACAAAAAGGCTTGAAGCCTGAAGAGGTTTACCAATGGATAGAAGACGCTGGTCTAGAAATCTGTGGTAAATCTGGCATTCGCTCCTTTAGCGACTACATAGGAAATATGGAGTACATGGGCGATTACCAATTTGAAGATGTATTGGAACTAGAAAAGCAGCTATGTCGCCAAGAGCCATATCTGTCACTAGGCCGTTATATTCACGTTTGGGCTCAAAAACCTGCGCAATAACAGTGATGAATGTGGTAAAAGAAACCACAATATGCGCTATGCAATCGTAAGAAGCCCGCGTTATAAAGAAATAGGCGTCATATCTACTGTGTTTGATATGACGAAGAACAGTAACAGGAACCACAATGAGTGAAATGACTCAAACTGCCGAAGAGCAGCCAATTGATGAGTTGGTGGGCTGGGTCAAGCAGCATGATTTTTCATTAAACTTGCCGCCAGAGCGCTTAGCATTTTTGATTGCTATCGCAGTATTAAGCAATGAAAGGTTCGATGAAGAGCTGGGCGAGGGTGAACTGCATGATGCGTTTACTATCGTCACTCGACTGTTTGAAGATACTGGTGAAGCCTCAGCGTTTCGTGCCAATAATGCAATTAATGAGTTGGTTAAACAGAAGCTGATTAGCCGCTTTACCAGCGAAATTACCGATGGCGCAAGCATCTACCGCTTGTCACCGTTGGCAATTGGTATCTCAGATTATTATTTACGTCACCGTCAGTTCTCTAAATTAAAACTGTCTATCCAACTTTCTATGGTTGCGGATGAAATGGCAAAAGCTATTGAAGCAGCACAGAAAGGTGGAACGCCAGGGCATTGGAGAAAGAACGTTTACGGCGTGCTCAAGTACTCTGTTGGTGAAATTTTCGATCAGATTGATCTTAACCAACGCGTTATGGATGAGCAGCAGCAGACCGTAAAACAGCAGATTGCCGACCTTCTTAATAAAGATTGGCGTGAAGCGATCAACAACTGTGAAGTCTTGCTATCAGAAACCTCAGCCACGCTAAAAGAGTTGCAAGATACCTTGCAAGCGGCAGGTGATGAACTGCAAACGCAGATCCTCGATATTCAAGAAATTGTTTACGGCGACGATGAACTCGAGTTTGTTGGCGAAACCCTGTTTGGTCTGCAAATGAAGCTCGACCGAATCACAAGTTGGGGCCAACAAGCGATTGATTTATGGATCGGCTATGACCGTCACGTTCACAAGTTTATCCGTACCGCGATTGATATGGATAAGAACCGTGCCTTCAGCCAACGTCTACGTCAATCTGTGACGGAATACTTTGATGCGCCGTGGCTACTAACTTATGCCGACGCTGAGAAGCTGACGGATCTTCGTGATGAAGCACTAGTGCTTCGTGATGACGAAGTAACAGGACAAGCGCCACTCGACGTAGAGTACGAAGAATTTGAGCAAGTGAACGATCTGCTGTCTGAAAGTATTGCAGATATGTTAAAAGCTCACAAACAGCAAGGTGCGCCAATCGATCTTGGCCTTGTGTTACGCGACTACCTCGCTGAACACCCTCGCACACACCATTTTGATTTAGCCAGAATTGTTGTCGACCAAGCGGTGCGCTTAGGTTACTCAGAGTCTGACTATCAGGCTATTCAGCCAGATTGGCAGGCAATCAACGATTTCGGTGCAAAGGTACAAGCCAATGTCATTAACAAGTACTGATGATTACATGCCAGAGAAACTGGTAAAAGCGATAGCGAACCCACTGTTCCCTGCGCTAGACAGCATGCTGCGTTCAGGTAAGCATATTTCAACAGAAGACCTAGATAACCACGCGTTACTGTCTGATTTTGAAGTTGAGCTTCAGCATTTCTACCAACGCTACAACACAGAACTTGTGAAAGCACCGGAAGGTTTCTTCTATCTGCGTCCGCGTTCTACGTCTTTAATTGGTCGTAGTGTGTTGTCTGAGCTAGACATGCTTGTTGGCAAGGTATTGTGTTTCTTGTACCTAAGCCCAGAGCGTTTGGCACACGAAGGTATCTTCACTAACCAAGAGCTATTTGAAGAGCTAATGGCACTAGCGGATGAGAAAAAACTCATGAAGCTAGCAACAAACCGTGCGTCTGGTTCTGATTTAGACAAAGAAAAACTGTTTGAAAAAGTGCGTACTTCTCTGCGTCGCCTACGTCGTATCGGCATGTTGATTGCGATTGGCGAAACGGGCAAATTCCGTATCAGCGAAGCGGTATTCCGTTTTGGTGCGGACGTACGTGTTGGCGATGACATGAAAGAAGCTCAACTGCGCCTTATCCGTGATGGTGAGGCTGTGGTGCATACTCAAGAACCTAACCAAGGTAGCTTGTTGAATGAAGAGAAAGCTGAAGCTACATCAGATGTAGATGAAAACGGTCAACAAGATATTTTTAACGATCAAGCTGACTTTGACCTTGAGTCAAACGACGGCGAACAAACAAAAGTAGAAGGTGAAGCATGATTGAAAGAGGTAAGTATCAATCATTAACCATGGTCAACTGGAACGGCTTCTTCGCACGTACTTTTGATATTGATGGATTGGTTACAACGCTTTCTGGCGGTAACGGTGCAGGTAAGTCGACCACAATGGCGGCATTCATTACAGCACTTATCCCTGACCAAAGCCTTCTGCATTTCCGTAACACAACGGAAGCAGGCAGCTCACAGTCATCACGTGATAAAGGCCTTTACGGTAAGCTTCAGCCAGGCGCATGTTATGCAGCGTTAGATGTGGTGAACTCTCGTAACCAACGCCTACTGTTTGCAGTAAAACTGCAGCAAGTTGCTGGTCGTGACAAGAAAGTAGACATCAAGCCGTTCGTTATCCAAGGTCTTCCAAGCCATGTGAAGCCAACGGATGTATTGATTCAGAACGTTTCAGACAGTCATGCTCGTGTATGTCAGCTAAATGATGTGAAGGCCGCAGTTGCACAATACGAAGGCGCACACTTCAAAGCGTTCTCTTCGATTGTGGATTACCACTCACAGATGTTCGAATACGGTGTGGTACCGAAGAAACTGCGTAATAGCAGCGACCGTTCTAAGTTCTACCGTCTGATTGAGGCATCACTTTATGGTGGTATCTCAAGCGCAATTACACGTTCTCTGCGTGATTACCTTCTACCGCAAAATGGTGGTGTGAAGAAAGCATTCCAAGATATGGAATCGGCACTGCGTGAGAACCGCATGACGTTAGAAGCGATCAAGACAACTCAGTCGGATCGTGACTTGTTCAAGCATTTGATCACTGAATCGACCAATTACGTGGCAGCAGACTACATGCGCCATGCAAACGATCGTCGTAACAAGCTTGATCAAACCATGAAGTTCCGTGGTGAACTGTTTGGTTCGCGTGAAACTTTACTAGAGCAAAACAACCTGTTGAATCGAGTTCAAGAAGAACTTGAGTTGCTGGTGGATCAAGAATCGTCTCTAGAACAAGACTACCAAGCGGCTTCGGATCATCTTCAATTGGTTCAAACTGCACTTCGTCAGCAAGAGAAAATTGCTCGCTACAGCGAAGATCTAGAAGAGCTTAATGAGCGTCTAGAAGAGCAGATGATGGTGGTTGAAGAAGCTCAAGAGCGAGTACTTCTTGCAGAAGAGCAGGCAACCATTACTGAAGAAGAAGTGGATAGCCTGAAAACTCAGCTTGCTGATTACCAACAAGCATTGGATGTTCAGCAGACTCGCGCACTTCAATACCAGCAAGCGGTTCAAGCATTAGAGAAAACCAAGCAGTTGCTAGGTGATGAATCTATTACGGCAGAAAGTGCGTTGACCTTGGTTTCTGAGTTAAAAGCACAAGAAGAGTCAAGCACACAGAAGCTACTGTCTACTAAGCACAAGCTAGACATGTCTTCAGCAGCTTCTGCACAGTTCGATAAAGCGCTGTCTTTGGTTAAGAGCATTGTTGGTGATGTTGAACGTAAAGAAGCGTCTCACAGCGCTAAACAAGCTCTAGATAAAGGTCGTAACGCAAAACACGTTGTTGAGAACGAACAGCAATGGCGTGCTCAGCATCGCGACATGGCTCGTGATGTGGCGCAGCAGCGTCAAGCGAAAGAGCTGGCGACTGAATACCAAAAGCAACACAATATTTCACTGACTGACGAAGCGGTTTTCGAAGAAGAACGTGAACGTCATGCCATGCAGATCGAAACGCTTGAGTATGCTCAAGAAGAGCTGCGTGAAGCGAAGAGTGAACAACGTCGTGTTCAGCAAAACCACGATCAAGAGATTCAAAAGCTTGAATCTGTTGCTCCTGCGTGGATCACAGCAAATGATGCGCTTGAGTCGTTGAGAGATCAAACCGAAGCTGAGCTAGAAGATAGCCAAGCTGTGATGACGCAAATGCAGCAAGTGCTTGAAGATGAAAAATCTCAAGTGGTGGCTAAAGATCAACTGGCAACGCGCCGAGCTGAACTTGAGCAAGAGATCGAGCGTCTAGCGTCACCTGGTGGTTCTAACGATCCTCGTTTGAAAGGCTTAGCAGATACCCTTGGTGGCGTTCTGCTTTCTGAGATCTACGACGACATCACGATTGGCGATGCACCATACTTCAGTGCGATGTATGGCCCGGCTCGTCATGCGATTGTGGTTTCAGATCTTGATGGCATCAAAGAGAAACTGATTGATCTTGATGATTGTCCTGAAGACCTTTACATCCTTGAGGGTGATGTAGACGCGTTTGATGACAGCTCGTTCAATGCCGATGAGTTAGAAGGCGCGGTGTGTGTTCAACTGAACGATCGCCAGATGCGTTACTCTCGTTTCCCTGAGATCCCACTGTTTGGCCGTGCAGCTCGTGAGCAACGTTTAGAGAAACTGCGTGAAGAGCGCGATGTGGTTGTTGAGAATCACGCGAAAGCTGCGTTTGACTCTCAAAAACTTAATCGTTTATACCAAGCATTCAATAGCTTTGTAGCGAAGCACCTGCACGTTGCGTTTAACGCAGATCCAGAGCAAGCACTTACAGTCGTTCGTGAGAAACGCAACCAAGTAGTGCGCTCGTTAGCTGAACTGGATTCGAAAGAGCAACAACAACGCAGCCAGCTTCAACAAAGTAAACAGGCGATTGCTGCGCTTGATAAGTTAGCGCCTATGGTTCGTATTCTAGAAGACGAAACGCTCGCTGAACGTTTAGCTGAACTAGAAGTACAACTAGAACGTCTGAGTGAAGCTAAGTCTTACCTGAACACTCATGGCAAAGCGCTTGCGTCATTAGAGCAAATCGTTTCTGCACTAGACGCTGACCCAGAGCAATTCGAAGCTTTGGAAGCTGAGTACCGCCAGGCGGACAATGCGCTACAAACGCTAAAAGGCAAAGTATTCGCACTGTCTGATCTGATTGAGCGTCGTCACTACTTTGCTTACGCAGACTCAGTTGACCTGCTTAACAAGAGCAGTGAATTGAGTGAGCAACTGAAAGCGAAACTGGTTCAAGCAGAACAAGCTCGTGCGAAAGGCCGCGATGGCTTGAACCAAGCTCGCGAACAGATGAACCAGTACAACCAAGTATTGGCAGCGCTGAAGAGCTCGCATCAAGCGAAGCAAGAGACTGTTCAAGAGTTCAAACAAGAGCTTCATGAGTTCGGTGTTAACGCTGATGAAGGTGCAGAAGAGCGCGCGGTTCGTCGTCGTGATGAACTTCAAGAGCGCCTGCATACGTCTCGTAGCCGTAAGAGCGAATACGAACGCACGATTACCTCAACTGAACTTGAGATGAAAGCACTGGCTAAGCGTCTTAAGAAAGTACAGAAAGAGTACACAGAGCTTCGTACCTTCGTGGTCGCAGCCAAAGCCGGTTGGTGTTCAGTACTGCGTTTAGCTCGTGAGAATGACGTTGAACGTCGCCTACACAAGCGTGAACTGGCTTACCTAACGGCTGGTGAACTTCGTTCAATGTCGGATAAATCACTGGGTGCACTGCGTTTGGCTGTGGCTGACAACGAAGACCTACGCGATTCACTGCGCCTATCTGAAGATAACGCACATCCAGAGCGTAAGGTTCTGTTCTACATTGCGGTATACCAACATCTTCGCGAGCGTATTCGCCAAGACATCATTCATACGGATGATCCGGTTGAAGCAATTGAAGAGATGGAAGTTGAGCTAGCTCGATTAACAGAAGAACTGACGCAACGTGAAAACCGCCTAGCGATCAGCTCTGAGTCGGTAGCAAGCATTATTAAGAAGACGATTCAGCGCGAGCAGAACCGTATTCGAATGCTAAACCAAGGTCTGTCGAATATTTACTTTGGTCAGGTTAAGGGCGTACGTCTGAACGTTAAGATTCGTGAAAGCCACGAAATCTTGCTATCAGGCCTAGCGACTCAACAAGAGCAGCACAAAGACTTGTTCGAAACGACTCGTTTCACTTTCTCAGAAGCGATGGCGAAGTTGTTCCAACGTGTGAACCCACACATCGACATGGGCCAACGTTCTCCGCAAGTTCTGGGTGAAGAGCTGCTTGATTACCGTAACTACCTAGAGCTAAGTGTTGAAGTTAACCGTGGTTCGGATGGTTGGCTACAAGCTGAATCCGGCGCACTGTCTACCGGTGAGGCGATTGGTACTGGTCAATCTATCCTACTGATGGTGGTACAGAGCTGGGAAGAAGAATCTCGCCGACTTCGTAGCAAAGACATTGTTCCATGCCGCTTGTTGTTCCTTGATGAAGCAGCACGTCTGGATGCGAAGTCTATCTCTACACTGTTTGAACTGTGTGACCGTCTAGGTATGCAGCTTCTGATTGCAGCACCGGAGAACATCAGCCCAGAGAAAGGTACAACCTACAAACTGGTACGTAAGGTCTTCAAAGATCATGAACACGTACACGTTGTTGGCCTGCGCGGATTTGCTCAGAATAAGCCAGCCTCTTCAGTCCAAGAGCTTATCGAAGAAACTGAACAATAAACAGAAGCTGACTCACTTCTACTAATTCAAAGCCCCTCATCGTAGGCAATGTAGATCAGATAAGGATCGGTTGACCGATCCTTCTTCTGAGAGATAATCG